>DATBEF010000033.1:0-2712 GCA_036269625.1 Bryobacteraceae bacterium
GGGCGGTACGGGCAAGACCCGGTTGGCAGTTCAGCTCGCGACGGATCTCGCCGGCCATTTTCCGGGAGGCGTCTGTTTCGTGAATCTGGCCCCTATCTCGGATCTCAAACTGGTGGTTTCGGCGATCATACAAGCTTTGAATATTCGCGAAATACCAGGACGCGCGTTGCTGGATTTGGCGCAGGAACACTTGCGTGGCCTGGGTGCAACGCTTCTGGTATTGGACAACTTCGAGCAGCTTGCCGGAGCGGCGCCCGTTTTATCGGAGATCCTGGATGCTTGTCCGGCCGTGAAAGCTGTTGTGACCAGCCGCGTGGTGCTGCGGGTTTATGGCGAACAGGAGTTCCCGGTTCTCCCGCTGACGATCCCCGATGCCGGCGCTGCGCTCTCCCCGCTTCGTCTGCTGGATTTTCCATCCATCGCACTATTTGTACAGCGCGCCACCGCAGTCAAGCCGGATTTTCGTTTGACAGCCCAGAATGCAGGCGCTGTGGTCGAAATCTGCCGGCGGCTCGACGGACTGCCGCTCGCAATCGAACTGGCCGCGGCGCGCGTCAAGGTTCTCCCGCCGGCGGGAATGTTGGGAAGAATTGCGAGCAGGCTCGAATTGCTTACGGGAGGGGCCGGCGATCTACCCGAACGGCAACGCACGCTCCGCCGTGCAATCGACTGGAGCTACGATTTACTCACACCCGCCGAGCAGAAGCTTTTCCGGCGACTTTCTGTTTTCGTGAGCGGCTGTACGCTCGAAGCGGCCGAGGCCGTGTGCAACGCCCAAGAGGATTTGAATATCGATCTGTTTGAAGCGGTGGCTTCGCTCGTTGATAAGAGCTTGCTCAGCCAGACCGGACCAAATGACGAGGAATCACGCTTCACCATGCTGGAGACCGTTCGGGAGTACGCTTGTGAACGCCTGAAACAGAGCGGCGAACTCTACATCACCCGGCGCGCCCATGCCGCTTATTGTCTGGTAATGGCCGAGGAGGGGATGGCGGTAATGAGTCCGTCGGAGCAGGAGGCTTGGCTAAGCCGTTGTGACTCTGAGTATGACAATTTCCGGGCGGCCATTGAGTACCTCGTAGCGGCTCGAAATGCCGATTGGGGATTGCGCCTCGGCGGCGCTCTTTTGTGGTTCTGGGAATCGCGAGAACACCTGACGGAAGGACGCGCTGCGTTGGCGGCCTTGCTTGAGCTGCCGGATGCAAATCATTTAAGTACCGCTCGGGCTCAGGCGTTATTGGCAGCAGGTTTCTTGGCCGACGCCCAGTTCGATTGCGCCTTTGCTGACGAGATTACCCGTCAAAGCCTCGAAATGCACCGTCAGCTCGGAGATAGACAAGGTATGGCGACGGTAATCAATGCTCTGGCGTCGCAGGCGACCAAACGCGGCGAATATGCCCAGGCCCGATCGTATATGGAAGAAGGCTTGTTGATCTGGGAGGAATTGGGAGCCGGCCGAGTCGTCCTGGGCCTCAGTAATTTGGCCAATATCGCTAAAAAACAAGGCGATTATGCTACAGCCCGGGCTACCTACGAGAAGTGTTTAGAATTATTCCGCTCTAAAGGAGACGTGCGAGGCATGGCGTCCGCTCTGAATGGTTTGGGTGATGTCGCTTTGGCCGAGGGCGATTACTCTGGAGCGCGCCGCTTATTTAAGGACAGCCTAACCAGGTTTCAGCAGATTAAAGATGATTGGGGAGTCGCCGGAGGGCTACGCGATCTCGGCGACCTGGCGCGTCACTCCGGCGATCATCCCGGGGCTTGCGGCTACTATAAACAGGCGCTTGGCCTTTTCCGCAGACTGGATCATCGTCGTGGAATAGTGCGGGTATTGGAGCATCTGGCCTGCTGCGCCGCATCGGAAGCGCGTCCGGACTGTGCGTTGACGTTGGCCGGCGCAGCGGCGGCCATGAGAGAAAAACTGGGCATGCCACCCTCCGCGGCAGAACAGAAAGAGCTCGATCAGATGCTGCGCGATAACGGCGACAACCTTGCCGAGGCGGAACGGAACAAATCCTGGGCTGAAGGTCATCTCATGAGCATCGATAAAGTATTGGAGTATGTGCTTGGGGCGGAGCACAAAAACTAACTCGTTTAGTCGTATTTTTGCGGGTCAATCAGCCGCCGGACAGCGGAGATCCTATTTGCCGGGAGACCGAGCCGGTGCGCGTGTTCACGAATCGGTGCCTCATCGGGAGCAAAGTACACGCAATAGATCTTCTCGTCGGTGACGTAACTGTGCAGCCACTGAATGTTTGTTCCAAGCTCCTTCAAGACCGCGAGCGATTTAATGGAGACCTGCTTGATCTCCTCTTCGGTCAGTTTTCCCGCGCCTGCGAACTCTCGCTCGATTACATATTCGGGCATGATTTCCTCCGGGTCAGAATAGCATCAATTCAGCGATGAAAACCAGAGAAGCAGCCCGCATCCAGTCCGAATCCTCAATCCTCATTTCTCGCGCTTCGAAAACTCGATGTTGATCCTCGAAGCCCTCCGCATTAGCGTGAACACGCCCTAAGGCGTCGATGAGTGCCAACATGGGTGGCCCTACGTCTCCAGGCGTACGCACAACGAGCTTCAAATTCAAGACCGACATTGAGGCACAATCGCTTCCACTCCCCGCGGATTCAATGTGAGAAAGGCCGCCGGTTAGGAGGGGAAAGATCCCGGCGGGTTACATCATCCCGCTATGCTAAGACGAGCGGCTCGGCT
>DATBEF010000036.1:0-3428 GCA_036269625.1 Bryobacteraceae bacterium
CTCGATTACTACCTCGACGAGTTCACGTTTCGATTCAACCGACGAAGGTCAGCAAGTCGTGGCAAGTTGTTTTATCGTCTGGTCCAGCAAGCGGTAGCGGTCGAACCCTCAACCTATGACGAAATCGTCGCGAAGGCCCCCGCAAGCCGCAACCGGCCAAGCTGCAACCTATAGCGGCCACCTGAGTCAAGCACATATCCAATAAACTTTATTCGCAAATAATTCTGCGTTTAACACCGCCGCCGGGTTCTTGGGAGCGTGCGCTTTGCGCGATTAGCCCTAGTTCCTAGACCGCTGGAAATGGTATTTCTTATAACCGAACTTGCGGCGGCCCGTTTTGCGGTCAAAGCGCCAGTTGATTCTGACCTTGTCGCGATTCACCCGGCGGTTCCAGGCGCGCGTCTCCCCTTGGAGTGTCTTCAGATCGGGTATGCGTCTTTTGCCGAGACATTGACGGGCAAGCAGGCTGATTTCGATCTCGGCCTGATTCAACCAGCTTCCATGCGTGGGCGTGTAGTGTACTGTGAAGCGATCCCAGATCCGGTTTCCCGCAGTCTCGCCGTAGTAGCGGTCAGTGATTTCCGGCGATGGATGTTGAGGTTGTCGACGACGAGATGAATCGTGGTGGCGTCAGGATACCTCTGGACCAGATGGCAGGCGACGGGCGCGAACTCCGCGGCCGAGCGATCCGGCGTGGCGAAGGTAAAGGGTCTTCCTGCCTGAGGCTCCACGGCACAGAAGATTGGCCGTGCCGCAGCGCTCATATTCACTGTCCTGCCGCGCCTCGCGGCCCGGCACAGGTGGTGAAGGAGGCCGGGGATCGGCATGCAGCGTGACCGACTTTTCGTCCAGACAAATTACCGGTTGTTTGGGATGATAAGATTTTTCATAGGTTTCCAGAATGTCTTCCATTCTCGCGATGTACTCTTCATCGATTTCGGGCACCGACCACATTTTTTCCCCGCCACGGCTTGAAGTCGTGGCTGAGGAGAAGAACACGGATCGTTTCGCGCCCCACCTTTGGCACCAGTTTGCGTTTCACCGCTTCTTCGGCGATCAACCGGACGGTCCACCGTGCCCGGCCTTCCGGCGGATTGCTGCAGATCATGGCAATGATGCGCTGGCGCTGTTTGGTATCCAGCAGACGCTGCGCTCCAGGCCGCTATATAAGGCGCGCTCCAGCCCGGATTCCTCATAGCGCCTTCCGATTTCCCGGACCGCTTTCGCTGTCAGATGGACATGGGAGGCCACCTGGGAAATGCTCTTGCCATCATGGAGCTGGCACAGAGCCAGGCTCCGCAACACAATGGGCACAGGCTGGATGCCGCCGTTCAGGACTCGATTCAACTCATCCCGGTCGCGCTTTTTCAGGTGCACACGGAGACGGCGATAGGTCCGCATGCCTCATTGTGCCGCAAAACATTTCTACATGGAATTGTTATAAGATACTTTTTCAGGTGGTCAGAGAACTAGTTGTCTTGAACGCTCACCTCGACAGGCCGCAGCAAACAGGTTCAGCACGTAATCGCGGCGTCCACTGATCTGGGTCGAGCTCCCGTCAGCAAAGAACAAGGTGATGGATCAAAAACGATCCTACGCTCCAACGTTTCGATGCGCTTTTCAGATTCATTGATGCATGCTCTTCAAGCGAAGCCTATTGAGGCCCTGATTGCTCAACGATCTTCGATCTTCATCGATGACTCCAGTGCCGCAACAAGTCGGGCATGCGTAAAATTAAAACACTGGAGTATTGCGCCTCCAATCGTCACGACGCTGCTGAAAATCACGCTGTTTCCCACGACAACGTGTCCGGCCTGCGTGATAGTCCAACTGCTCCGCCCAGCGGATTCGATGAGACCCGCGGCCAACAGAGCCTTTAGAAATCTCCGTCCTCCGCCGGGCTTAACCGAGGCTGTCGATTCAAGTTCGTCCAATCGCCACTGCAACTGCGTACCGAGCTGTCGAAACGCCTGCCGGACTACCTAACCTTTCCTGTGGCAATGCACTTAGGGGGCTAAATCGACAGCAAGTACCTCATGGAGACCGATGGCCGGCACGTCAAGCTGGATAAAGCCATCCGCCTCTTTGTAGTGGATCTGGCGTTTCGCTACAAGCAAGTGAGCCGCGACAACGTGACGTCCCGGCGGCACTTTAATTCTCACTTGCTGGCTCGGCATCGGAACAATCTCCCGGACCGGTCCCTTCATCATCATCGGATTGTTGAGGTTCACCAGATGGACCGTCATCGATTTGCTTTGATTCCACACCGCAAGGTCTAACAAGCCGGGACCTTGGACCGAAACTGTAGGCTCCTCGTTGGTTCCCCATAAGACGGCATTTCGAATCAACTTCCCATGGTCTGTCGCCAGCACATTCCAAAACGTGCGATCCAAATCCCAAGGAAAATACACGACGCGTCCGCGGCCCACTTGGCGAAGAAATACACCTGCCTCCGCAAGTTTGGCTGGACGGGCGAATACTTCTTCCATCGGGAGATCCGGGTATGAGGGAATCACGGTGAGAGGAGAATACGTTTCTGGCATGGGTGGTTTCACGACGACTCGATTGACTCCATTGATGATTCGCGTGGCGTCCTCAAAACCGGATAGCAAGGGGTGGAATCGCCCGGTAGAGGGATCTTTGTGAAGTTCGAGATAGGAGTTCTTCATCGGACCTTCCAATCGTCCGTGAAAGGAAACCCCGAACAAATCAGCCAGACCCAAATCGCGTCGCCGCACACCCCACTCATCATAGAGCGACGTTTCATAAGTGGCGATGACGCCGCCACCTCGCTCCACAAAGCTAGTAATCTGCGCGCATTGTTGCGTGGACAGCGCTGCGATGTTCGGCAGGATCAACGTTCGGAAGGGCTCCAGATGGGCAGCGTCAAGAAGTCGATCGTGCACCATCTCAAAAGGAATTCGGGCCTCGACCAGCGCCTGGTAGAAACCTAGCGCCGGGTCCTCCACTTTGGCACGTGCGCTCTCGCCTCCATAGAAGGTTGCCGTCTGCTGCGAATAGACCATGGCGACGCGCGCCAGCGGATTTTCATTCCTCAGGTAGCGCTCGTTCTCGTAGTGCCATGTATAGAGTTCCTCTACCACTGGAAGCCAGCGGTGATCGATCGGCTTCGCATTGAACTTCGTCAACCAGGGCCGCAACCCGTTGGCGATGCCATCGGCTACCCACAGCCGGATCTCGTCGCCGTTCTGCACCGAATCTTTCCATCGGTTTTCATCTTCTATTCCGACGCTGAAGATACCGGCGATTGCTTTGCGTCCAAGCGTCGCTCGATATTCCTTGCCATTCTTCCCGTTTTCCCACGGCGGAGCCAGTCCGTGCCGTCCCTGCCGGTCGGCAAACAGCATGGTCGCGAGCTGGCCTACGGTCTTCATGTCCAGTTCGCTCAAAGCTCCGCCACCTGCATT
>DATBEF010000038.1:0-5426 GCA_036269625.1 Bryobacteraceae bacterium
TCACGCAGTTCATCGGAATGTTGGAGCGGAAAGAAAAGATTCACGAATGAGTTGCCGGGACGCTAGCGTGATCGTCTCAGCGTGAATGCGGTGTTCTCAAGCCCTCCGTTCGTTTGACTTCCGGCGAACCCGCGTAAATCACGTCAACTCGACCCGTCCCGTCGGTGTCTGAACGATTGCGACGATTCGAACCTGATCCGCCTTCGCAACGTTTACCTCGAGACCGATAGCCCGCAACGCTGCTCCGAGTTCATCTGCACGCGGATGCTCGAACCGCAACTCCGGCAGTTGGATCACTGTCCTCTACCATTATGAAAACCCGCCTCATGATCGATAAGGCTGGCCGGGTCGTAATTCCGAGGCCGTTGCGGAAAGAGCTGCATCTCGAGCCTGGCGATTCTCTGGAAATGGAAAGCGCGGGTGAACAGATCACACTGCGTCCGGTTCGGGGCACCCGTCCCCTTATGAAGGAACACGGCGTCTGGGTCTTTCGTGCCGGAGAGTGCCTGCCCAGCTCGGCCACGGACGAAACAATACGGCGGATTCGAGAGGAACGCGACTCGGCGAATCTCGGGAATACTGAATGAGGGGTTCATCGATACATCCATGCTCGTCGCGGTCTTCTACGACCGGTCCATCTAATTTGATAAATCAACCGGCTGCTGTGGAGCGCACAGCCTGGCCGAAGTTTATTCCACGTTGACGCGAATGCCAGGCAGGCACCGCATCAGCGGTGAACAGGCCTGCTCTTCATTGGCAGTATCCGCGAGCGGCTTTCGATCGTCGCACTCGACGGTGATGAACACGCCGATGCCCTCGAAGCTTCGGCCGCTTTGGGGATTGTCGGCGGCGGAATCTACGATGCCATGCTTGCGCATTGCGCGATGAAAGCGAAGGCAAAAATCATTTACAGTTGGAATGCCCGGCATTATGCGCAATGCGGCCCCGAAGTAGCCAAGCGACTACAGACCCCCTGACGATCAGAGCGGGTTCCGCATTCGGTTGCGAATCGGGACCGGAGTCATCGCCTTGCAGGCCGGACCTCGAAGATCCGCAGAGGTCATGTTTGCAATAGGGACGAATTCGATGAACGATGTGGGCCAGTTGAGCGGGTTTTCCTGTAGAATGTCTGCTGATACGCTGCGTGTCAAGCAGGACACCACTTAGTGAACGGAACAAAAACGGGACAACAGATCATGCAGGACGCTTCGCTTTTCACTGGACGGGACGGGATACAGGAAGAGGTCCGAATCGGGCAACTCGCTCTCCGATTTCTGATTGACGGCCCTGCTTCCGGAGCCTCGGTTACGATCTTCGAAATGAACGTCCCTCCCGGCGCCAAAGTCCCCGTTGCCCACAGTCACGACGCCTTCGATGAGACCATCTACGGCCTTGAGGGCGTCCTCACGATGACCCTCAACGGCCAGTCAATCGAAGTCGGCCCTGGCAAAGCGCTCTTCATCCCTCGCGGCGCCCTCCATCGCTTTGACAACCCCCTCGCCGCCACTGCCCGCGTGCTTGCCGTGATCACCCCGGGCATCCTCGGCTCCAGCTACTTTCGAGAAATCGCTGATTTGGCCAAGGCCGCCGCCGGAGGACCACTCGACCCGGCAGCTATCGCCGCAGTAATGCTTCGTTACGGCCTTACTCCAGCAATGTAACGGCCCGCAAGAGGCCGCCGGCGGTCGTCATAGAACCTCCGATATTCGGCGCACCGGTGCGATGGACGCCTTTGGCTTCGAGTTCCTCGGCTGTCCCGAGCGGCACACGCCATGAGCGACTGGTTTGCCGATGGCGAGAGAATAGCTCTATGGCAGAGTTTATTCAGCTCGGATCGCAGCCAACGAGCAGTTCAACTCCCTTCCCCTCTTCAAATCGGGCAGCTACAGTTATATGGCTTCAGGGAATCACGCTGGCATGGATGCTTATTGAATGTGGCGTGTCGCTGTGCGCCGCTGCACGTGCGCACAGCCCGGCCATACTTGCATTTGGTTCCGATAGCTTAGTTGAGCTGATGTCAGCAACGGTCGTCTTGTTGCAGTGTTTTCCACGGTTCCGAGTCTCGCAGGTCCGTGCGAATCGAGCTGCCGGAGCACTGCTGTTCGCACTGGCCGGTGTGGTCGCGGTGATAGCCATTCTTGCGCTAGCGCTGCACCGGCATCCTGGGACGAGTGCCCTGGGCATCGGCATAACCCTTGCGGCGCTCGTCGCGATGCCGGCCCTGGCCTGGCTGAAACGCCGCGAGGCAATTCGGAGTAATAATCCTGTTCTCGCGGCCGATGCGGTTCAATCAGCTACTTGTGCGTATTTGGCTGGCATCACGCTGGTTGGATTAATGGTGAACGCGTTTCTTCACGTCGCATGGGTTGATTCGCTGGCAGCGCTAATAGCTTTGCCTTTGCTGCTCAAAGAAGGCAGAAAAGCCTGGCGAGGTGAGAGTTGTAGCTGTTGTTGAGTCCTAAACAACTGCTGCACGAATTCGATTTTGCTATGAGGAGTTTACCTGCCGGTCGCGGACTTATCGGCTCTAAATACGTTCAGTTCGGAGTGCCGATTGCGCATTGTTGGACCGCCGGCTGACTGCTTAGCTTCTGCAGGTACAATCCGTTCGATGCGGTCAGGCTGGTTGAGCACAACATACAGGTCGCCATCCGGCCCATTTACTACATCCCTGACACGTCCAATGCCCTTGAAAAGTATTTCCTGGTGCACTACTTTGTCGCCATCGATAACTAAACGCAACAGCTCTTGGGCTGCCAGCGAACCGAGGAATAGATTGTTCTTCCATTGTGGGAATCGATCTCCGGTATAGAAAGTGAGCGGGCTGGTGGCGATGGAAGGAACCCAATAGGTAACCGGTTGATCCATGCCGTCGTGGGCCAAATGGTTGGTGATCGGAGTGCCATCGTAGTTAATGCCGTAAGTGATAACGGGCCAACCATAGTTATGGCCAGGATGGAGAATATTCAGTTCATCGCCGCCGCGCGGGCCGTGCTCGGATTCCCACAAATCTCCCGTGATGGGGCTGAACGCGAGACCTTGGGCATTGCGATCACCATAGGTCCAGATGCTGGGAATGGCTCCTGGCCGGTGGACAAATGGGTTATCCGCCGGGATGCTGCCATCATCATTCACGCGATGCACTTTCCCATTTGGTTGCGACAAATCTTGTTCATCTCCAGGACAGGCACGGTCACCCACTGAGAAGAAAAGATGCCCTTTGCCGTCAAACAAAAGGCGCGACCCGAAACGCTGGCCGCCGGCACGGTACAGCGAGTCAGCGGCCTTGAAAATTTGTTGTTGATCGACAAGCGCACCATCGCGCAAGCGGCCTCGAATCACGGCCGCCATGCCCAAGCCGCCCGGACTTTTGTCACCGTAGGACAGATAAATCCAGTCGTTGCCCGGGCGCGAGTAATTCGGATGGAGGACTACATCCAGCAGTCCGCCCTCGCCTCCAAAGACGGCGGGAATGCCACGCACAGGTTCCGGCAGCAACTTTCCGCTCTCAATAATGCGCAAGCGGCCGGGCCGTTCGGTCACTAACATACGACCGTCGGGCAAGAATGCGATGGCCCAAGGCGTATCTAGTCCGGCTTCCATTACGGACTCCAGCTTGAACGAGGCTTTTTCACTTTGTACGATCGTGCCTGGGACGGGAGCGTTGAATTTCGAATGATCGGTTTTGAAGCTAGCGGCCCGCTCGCGGATGTAGACGACAAGCCCGCGGATCTCGGGAGCGTCGAAGTCCGTCTCCATCGCTGGCATACCCGCCTCGGGGTGACCATTGCGGATACTAGCGGCAATGCTGGAGTCGTCGCCGCCATAGCGCCAAATGCCGTCTACCAGGCTGGAGGCCGAGCCGCCCGCCATATCCGTTCCGTGGCAAATGGCACATTTTTCGGCATAAAGTTTGGTGACGTCGCGGCCGCGACTGGGAGGGTTTTGTTGGGCAAAAGAAGCGACGCCAGGGAGGCTCATGCAGATTGCGAACCAGATGTTAGATCGTTTCAGAGCGATCCACCCCCATCGAAATGGAACAGCACTGATCGCTTTAGCTTTGACACAAACCGGTCGCATCTCTTATTTTTGCACCTCAAGCAAGCGACGCCTGACCGGATTCAGTTCACTACTTAGCGAGTGCGAACGCAATCAGGGAATCGGCTGATTTGGTGCCGAAGAAGCCTCCGCCGCCCGCCGCAATTACAACGTATTGGCGGCCGTCCGCACCCAAATACGTCGCTGGCGTGGCATAGCCGGCCGCATCGAGCATCGTCGACCAGATCTCTCGGCCCGTGCGCGCGTCGAACGCTCGAAAACGGCTGTCGTTTGTGGCAGCGACAAAGACGAGGCCACCAGCCGTAGCGATAGAACCTCCGATGTTTGGCGCACCGGTGTGATGGACGCCTTTGGCTTCGAGTTCCTCGGTTATCCCGAGCGGCACGCGCCACGAAATTTCCCCCGAGTTTACGTTTATAGCGGTGAGTAAACCCCAAGGCGGCTTCTGACAAGGCCACAAATTCTCGTCCCAAAAACGTGCGTACTCGCCTGCCGGACTGGTTCGCCGGTAGGCAGTCGGGGAACCAGGCGGCTGCTTCACCATCTGGCCGACGGCTCCGATTTCGTTGGTGTTCACGTACACATAACCAAGCGCGGGATTGAAGGACACTCCCGACCATGTGGCACCGCCTAGCGTTCCCGGAAAGACCAGAGTCGGTTTCGTGCCATAGGGCGTGTATCTACCGTGGTTCTCAAGTTTTGCGAACATCGCCGCACAGGCGCGATGCGATTCGGGCGTGACCTCCGTAAGATCCGCGGATGTCATGCTCGCACGAGATAGGGGCGGTGGTTTCAATGGAATGGGTTGTGTTGGCCACCCAGCTTCGCCAGGAACATCGCTGACTGGAACCGGCCGCTCCTCGATGGGGAAAAGGGGCGTGCCGTTACGGCGATCGAGAATGAAGACCAGCCCCATCTTCGTGACCTGAACAACCGCCGGAATGGTTTGGCCGTGCTGATGAACGTCGATCAGCGCGGGTGCTGCCGGAGGATCATAGTCCCAGATGTCATGGTGAACGAACTGGTAATGCCAGATCGGTTTACCCGTGCGGGCGTCCAAGGCGACTAAACAATCGCCGTATAGGTCCGCACCCTTTCGATCGCCTCCATAAAAATCGAACGCGGGTGAACCAATCGCCAGGAACACGAGTCCGCGCTGCAAGTCGACAGTAAGCAACGTCCAGACGTTTGCACCCGTGCGATCTTTCCAGCCATCGCCCTCCCAAGTCTCGTGTCCCGCTTCGCCCGGCAGTGGAACCGTGTGGAAGGTCCATACCAACTCGCCCGTTTGAACATTCCAGGCGCGGACATCGCCGCGTGGACCCATTCCCGGACTCTCGGGCACCTCGGCTCCTGTGATCACGAGA
>DATBEF010000052.1:0-3861 GCA_036269625.1 Bryobacteraceae bacterium
CATCAACGGCACTCGCTACATCAACGGCGGCGTGCGCTCCGCCGAAAACGCCGACCTCGCCTCGGGCTATGCGAACGTCGTGGTGCTCTCGCCGTTTGGCGGACGGAGCGGGACACTACCGGCAGGCCAGTTCGAGGGCCTGCGCAGACTACCGGGGGCGGACCTGGAGGGCCAGGTCGAGGGCCTGCGCAAGCAGGGCAGCCGCGTCGAGGTGATCACACCGGACGCTGATTCCCTAGCCGCAATGGGCACGAACCAGATGGATCCGGCGACCCGCATCCCCGCCGCCCGTGCCGGTTTCGATCAGGGCAAGCGGGAAGCGACCCGCCTGGCGTTCCTCTGACGAGTGCATGCCGACGCCCAGCGCTACATCGTCATCTGTGACGAGCCCCAATTGGGTGGTCCGCTGACGTGATGTCGTCATTCCTGCTGCTGTGTGAACGTGTCGGAACGGCCTATCATATCGATGATTTCATCACTCAGGCAAGTGCGGTTCTTGGCCAAATCGAGAACGCCAAGGGCAATTGGCTGGGAACAAGCCTCGCGGCGCGGACCGCGGCGACGGCGTAGATGCATTCTGTGTGCCAGCTGTGGCGGTTCTTCTTCGACATGGGTCGTTTTCTCCTTTGAAAATCAAAAGGCCCGAAGGAAGCAAATTGCTTCTTCGGGCCTGCCAGAACGGGCCGTTACACGCGGAGTTGCGGATAACAGAAGGCTCAGCAACAAAGTGCTAAAACTCGATTCGTGCCTGGAAGGCGATCATGCGCGGGGAACTATCTCCGCCTAAACCGACTCCCAGCAAGCCGGTTGGCGGCGAAGTCGTAGATGTGAGAGCGCCGAAGCCCGTTTGCGTCGATGAATTGCCCGGAATGCCCGCGTAGACAAGCGACGGAAGGCTGAAGTTCGGGTGATTGAAGACATTAAAGAACTGACCGTCAATGCGCAGCTTCACGCGCTCGGTTAAAGCGAACCACTTGGTGAGGTATAGATCGCTCCAGGTAAAGTTTGGGCCGCGCAACGCATTGCGGCCCAGATTGCCAAATTGACAGTTCTGCGGCGTATTGCTGCCGAGGCAGGCCCCGGTACTTGGGTCCACGGTCGAGACGAAAGCATCGGGGTTCAGCCACTGGACGGTTCCGGCTTGTGTGACGCCGGGAATCGCGTTGTGCTCGTAGAGCGGAACGCCGGGAAGAAGACTGGCAAACTGCGGGCCGCTGCCGTTGACGATGCCGTTCCCATTGGCTGTATAGGGAGAGCTCAAAACCGAGAATGGTAATCCACTGTGCCAAAACACAGAGCCGGATACCTGCCACCCGTTGAAAAAAGCGCCCAGCCGATTGTGCAGTTTGATAGGTAGTTGATACGCATAGCTCGCCGTGACATTGTGCCGTACGTCGTAGTCGCAAGGACCTCGATCGCGTGCGAGGTCGCCAGGAATCGGAGAGAGAATTCCCGCCGAAGAGAACGAGAGGAAGCCGCCGTTCGAGACTTCGTCGATGCAGTGGCTCCAAGTGTAGTTCACCTGGGCCTGCAGGCCGTGTCCGAGGTGCTTTTCCGCAGTGGTTTGCAGACCGCTGTAATGACTGTTGGCTCCTGTATTCAGTTGTGTCACGGTCCCGAACCTGGCGTCCGCCGGCGTTTGGTAGGGAAACGGTGCGAAGCAGCCCTGACATACCGTTTGATAGCCGTTGACTTGTGTCGTGTATGGCTGGTTGACGGCTCGAGTGCCAACGTACTGAGCCCGCAAGTGGATGGTGTCGCCGATCTGGTGTTCTAACCCGAAGCTCCACTGCATGAAGTACGGCGCGCGGAGTTTTCCGTCCGGCACGGCGGTCATCGCTACTGGCTGTAGACAGCTAGCGGGATTCGAGAGCACGGAGGCACAGGATAGTTGGCCGGTGGTGAAGCCGTTGCTGAAGGTCCGGTTTGCCGCCATCGCCGCATCGACTGCGCTATTCGGCACACCGGGTGCAATCGTTGTTCCACCTGCCGTGCCCAGTAAGCCGCCCGTGAAGGTCTGTGAATAAGGAGGATTGGCGCCCACTAGATCGACGACGCTTCCCGGCAGCAGATCGCTAAAGAGGCCGAATCCGGTCCTGAGAACAGTTTTGGGTGCAAGCTGCCAGGCAAGCGCGGTCCTCGGCTGCAGGATGGCAAGTGGCGTGGATTGGAATACTTTGCGAAGTCCGGTTTGGATGGCGGCACTCAAGGGCTGATTCACATCGTGCGCGATTGCATCGAAAGAGCCGGCGAGCCGCGCTTCTGCATCGTGGGGATTCGATGGATTCGAATTGTGAGTGGCGCGAAGGCCGAAGGTCCACGTCAGGTTCCGGGCTAGTTTCCAAGTGTCTTGCGCGTAGAGATCTACGTTCAGGAACTTATAAGGCTGGGAGTTTGCAAGCGGAAACGTCTGAGATGCAGTTGACGCAATGCCGTAGATGAACTGCGACAGAGTTGTGTACGTGACCAGAGGAACTGTGCCCTCGCCGAAATCATAGTCGTTCAGGCGGAAGATGCGCGTGTTGGTTCCAAACCGGAGGTCGTGACCGCGGACCGTCCACGCCAGGTTGTCATTGATAAAGAAGCGAGCGGCACGCCGGCCTTGCACCCAGGTGTTGTCCAGGCCGCCGAGTGGCGTGAAGGGAGCATTGGCTCCACTTCCCTCGAACACGATCGGGAACGCCGAGAGCGTTGCGTGCAGATTGCTCGGCCCAAACAGACTCTGATACCAGGAGAAGGCCGGATTGAAATAATTCACCAGGTTTGCAGAAAAGACATGGGTGTAACCGGCGGCGAATGAATAGAGAGGCTGTGGAGAGATGGCGTTGAATACCGGATTGATCGGGTCTGTGTAAGCGGCCTGCAAACCTCCGTCGTACTGCAAGCGGTACCAGGTGGTGTTCTTTTCGTTGATGTTGTAATCGATGCGGCCAGTCTGCACCTGTTCGTGATCGTCGCTCGAATGCGAAATCGTCTGGCGATTGGCGCAACCGTTTCCATTGGGCGGAGAGCCCGCTGCCGGGCTGCTATCGCTGTTGAACGGACAGCCGAGAATCGCGAGCGGCGTTCCAGCCGTGCTCTGGTAGAGGCGAAACATATTCTGATAGAACGGAACCAACGCGGGTGCTGGCGCGTAGGTGGAACCCGTCACCTTGTCCTTACCGCCGAGGGGCAACTGCTGCAGCACGTATTGCCGGAAGGCGGCCGTCGGAACGGTGGTTGTCGATACGATCGGCAGCGCAATTCGCACCCATTCGCTATCGAAGAAAAAGAACAGCTTGTTATGGACGATAGGGCCGCCTATGCTGCCGCCAAAGTGGTTTAGCGTAGAGCGCGGTTTGCGATTTCCAGGAGTGGAATTGGTAAAAAAATTGGCCGCATTGAATCTAGAACCGTTCCAAAGCTGGTAGAGATTGCCGTGAAACTGGTTGGTTCCCGATTTTGTAACGTAGTTGATTTGTGAGGCTCCATAGCGGCCCTGATCGACGCTGTACGAAAGGGTGTTGACCGTAACTTCCGCAATGGAGTTCAGACCCAGAACGAGATTCGTGGAAAGGCCGCTGTTCAGGTTGGTAAGAGGATCGTTGGTCTCAAGGCCATCGACAATGTAGCCGTTTGACAGCGAAGGTAATCCATTGAACTCGGCGTTACCATAGCCATTTGTGCCACCGACAAAATCGTTCCCACTTCCGGCGGTATTGATCAACGCACCCGGAGCGAACTGCATGGGATACGTCATGTCCCCGCCGGGATTGGGTAAGTTTTCCAGTTGCCGCGCCGTGAGAGTGGACGCGGTATTCGGGTTATCGGGATTGATGATGGGCGGCTCTCCCGTCACCGTGACCTCGCTTTTCGCAGTGG
>DATBEF010000097.1:0-43510 GCA_036269625.1 Bryobacteraceae bacterium
ATGTTGATTTGCTGCTTACGGATGAGGTCAAGCAACAGGTCCAGGGGGCCCTCGTACTGGTCGAGCCGGAAGTTAAACGACGATGACACTAGCTACACCATAGCACGCGGAAGTACTGTATTTACTGGGCTCTGGAGGCTCCGGACGTTTAGGACGATCGCTCGGGATGAAACGGTACGGGCGACGATCCGGCGCTGCCGGGTTCGGGAGTTTCGAGCTCAAGATTGACGACAATCGGTTCCTGACCGCTCCTTACGACCACGGCTTCGCATGGCTCTGCCAGGTTCGCGTTAATCTCCTGGTGGGGCACATAGGGCGGCACATAAATAAAGTCTCCCGCTCCTGCCTCGCCGACGTACTCCAGGCGCTCGCCCCAACGCATCCGCGCCCGGCCTCTAACGACATACAGGACGGTTTCGAGTTCGCCATGATGATGCGGGCCAGTTTTGGCGCCGGGCTGCACAACCACAGTGCCGGCCCAGAGCTTTGATGCGCCGGTGCGCGCGTGTGTGATTGCGGCCGCACGAGACATGCCTGGCGTTTGCGGCGTGTTGGGGTCCAACTCGCCTGCACGGACGATTTTTACTCCATTCTTTTCCCAATCCATATATCAAGTATGGGCGATAGGTAGAATCGGCTAGATATGAAAGCCGTCGTCGCGGATCCCGTTGGGGGTCCTGAAAACCTGAAATATATTGATTTACCGATGCCAGAACCGGCTGAAGGGCACGCGGTTGTCAAGATTGCCGCGGCCGGCGTGAATTTCATTGATGTCTATTTTCGGATGGGCTTCTATAAGGCTCCGGAAACGCCGGTGCGGCTCGGGAATGAGGGCGCGGGCACCGTGGTTGCTGTGGGGAAAGGCGTAAGTTTGCCGGTTGGAGCACGCGTGGCGTATGTGATGGCGCGAGGGTCTTACGCGGAGTACGCCGCAGTTCCCGCAAATGTTTTGGTGGAGCTGCCGGCGGGTATCAGCTTCGAAGATGGCGCGGCATGCATGCTGCAAGGAATGACGGCCCACTACTTAACGCATTCGACGTTTCCGCTGCAACCGGGACAGATCTGTCTGATTCATGCTGCAGCCGGCGGTGCGGGCCTCTTGACGGTTCAGATGGCAAAGATTGCGGGCGCGAACGTGATCGGGACAGTTTCTACACGGGCTAAGGCCGACCTGGCGCTGGAACATGGCGCCGACCATATGATCCTCTACACGGAAACGGACTTCGCCGACGAAGTGAAGCGGATCACTGGCGGTAAGGGCGTGAATGTGGTCTACGACTCGGTCGGCAGCACGACTTTTCATAAGAGTCTCGATTGCCTGCGGCCAAGGGGGATGATGGTCAGCTTCGGGCAGTCGAGCGGGCCGGTTGGCCCTGTCGATCCTCTAGTTCTGAGCCAGAAGGGGTCGTTGTTTCTGACCAGACCATCTCTGGCGCAATATATCAGCGATCCGGCTGAACTACATTGGCGATCTTCGGATATTTTCAAATGGATCGCCGAAGGGCGGTTACGCCTGCATATACAGAAGGTGTACAAATTGGCCGACGCAAGCGAGGCGCACCTCGATCTGGAGAGCCGGAGGACGACAGGCAAGCTCCTGCTGAAACCATGAATACGATGTCCGGAGAGTTCGAACAGCGCAGACAGCGGCTTCGCCAGTTTTTTAAAGAGTTGCGCGTAGACGCGATACTCGTCACCGCGCTCCCAAACGTACGTTATTTGAGCGGATTTACCGGTAGCAACGCAATGCTGTTGGTAACGGCCGACCGCGAGTTGTTATTTACCGATCCGCGTTATCAGGCGCAGGCCCCGCGCGAATCGGAGTGCGAGGTAAAGGTCGCCAAAGGTGCGCTGCCAAAACAAGTGTTGAAGTGGGTCAAGCGATTGCTTATCCGTAAGCTGGGCTTTGAAGAGGGTCGCATCGGTTTCGCGCAATACCAGCGAATCAAAGAGGACTCGACCGGTGTGCGCCTGATGCCCGTCGCCAATGTGCCGGAAAAGCTACGCATGGTCAAGTCGCCGGTCGAAATTGCCGCGATACGCGCCTCCGTAGATCTCAATTCGCAGGCGTTCGAGGAGGGATTTCGCCACTTTCGACCGTCGATGTCAGAGGTGGATCTGGCGGCGGAGATCGATTACCGTATGCGGCTGTTGGGGGCCGACAGCAACGCTTTTTCAACGATTGTGGCGTCGGGCGAGCGTACGGCCCTTCCGCACGCGCATCCCAGCGTCCAAGCCATAGAACGTAATGAACTATTATTAATTGACATGGGTGCGACGGTCTCTGGCTATGCCAGTGACATGACCCGCACTCGCGCCGTCGGGACCGTGAGCGCGAAAGCTCGCCGAATGTACCGGGCGGTGCTGGAGAGCCAACTCGCGGCCATAGAGGCCGTTCGTCCGGGAGTCTCGTGTTCGCGGGTAGACGAAGCAGCGCGCGAAGTCTTGCGCGGTTACCAACTTGACAAGGCCTTCATCCATTCGACTGGGCACGGCTTAGGGTTGGAGATACACGAGGATCCTAGAGTCGGCCGGAAAGAGAAGACGAAGTTGACCGAGGGTATGACGATTACGATTGAGCCGGGCGCATACATAGAAGGGCTCGGCGGCATTCGAATTGAAGACACCGTCGTGGTGACGGAGCACGGCTGCGCGGTGTTGACGCCGACGCCGAAGGAACTGGTGGTTCTGTGACGATTGACGAGATTAAAGAGTTGATTCGAGTGGTGCACGAGACCGGCATCGCCGAGCTCGAAGTGCAGCGCGGCGAAAACCGCGTGCGTATTCGGCAGAGTCTTCAAACTCCGAATCAGGACTATGTTATTGCGGCACTGCCGGCGACCCTGCAACCAGCGGCGGTGGCGGCGCCCTCAGACTCTCGAACCATCGCCCAAGCGAGTGCTACACCAGCGGCGGACGAACGCGATGTCGCCGTGCGGTCGCCCATTGTCGGCACGTATTATGACGCTCCGGCGCCCGGCACTCCGCCCTTCGTCAAAGTGGGCGATCAAGTTGAGCCCAAGCAGGTGCTTTGCATTATAGAGTCGATGAAACTGATGAACGAAATAGAGGCGGAATTCGCTGGGACAGTCATTGCCAAGCACCTGGAGAATGGCAGGCCCGTCGAGTACGGCGAAGCCCTATTCGCGATTCGGCCCCGTTCATAATAGCCACTCATGTTTCGAAAAGTTCTGATTGCAAATCGCGGCGAAATTGCGCTGCGGGTTATTTGTGCGTGCAAAGATCTGGGGGTAAAAACCGTCGCGGTTTACTCGGAGGCAGACCGGCATAGCTTGCATGTGAGGTTTGCGGATGAGGCGATTTGCATCGGTCCGGCCAAGAGCTCACGCAGTTACCTGGATATTCCATCGGTAATCAGCGCGGCGGAGATCACCAATGTGGATGCGGTGCATCCTGGGTATGGTTTCCTTAGCGAGAACGCGGATTTCGCTGAGGTGTGTGAAACGTCTGGAATCAAATTCATCGGTCCAAAGCCCGAGGTGATACGTCAGATGGGTCTGAAACAGCGGGCCCGCGCCATTATGGAGGAGGCCGGGGTACCGATTCTTCCAGGCTCCAAAGGCGTACTATCGGGTCCGGAGCAGGCCCAGGAGTTGGGGCAAAAGATCGGATTTCCGGTGATGTTGAAGGCGGCTGCGGGTGGCGGCGGCCGCGGCATGCGCGTGGTACGAGAGGAAGCCGAGTTGCCCCATCTTCTGGCGCAAGCGAAAGCCGAAGCTGCGGCTGCGTTTTCCTGTGGCGACGTTTACATGGAGAAACTGGTGGAGGCGCCTCGTCATATTGAGTTTCAGATTCTGGCCGACGAACACGGCGATGTGCGCGTCCTGGGCGAGCGGGAGTGCTCCATCCAGCGCCGGCATCAGAAAGTAATTGAAGAGGCGCCCTCGCCCATCGTTTCGGACGAGCTGAGGCGTAACATTTCAGAGCGCCTCCGCGTGGCAATGGGCGCTATTGGCTACACCAACGCGGGTACAGTGGAGTTCCTGATGGATGAGAACGGCAACCTGTACTTCATTGAAGTAAATGCCCGCATCCAAGTGGAACATCCGGTGACGGAGTTCATAACGGGCGTTGATTTGGTGAAAGCTCAACTGCATGTGGCAGCAGGCAGACGGCTGAGCGACATCTTGCCCGACGAGATTGTACTCCGCGGGCATGCCATCGAATGCCGCATCAATGCTGAACATCCCGAAACGTTCGCGCCGTCCCCCGGAAGGATCACGGGCCTGAACCTTCCGGGAGGTATCGGCGTTCGCGTCGATACAGCGGCATATACAGACAGCGTTATTCCGCCATACTACGATTCTTTAGTGGCAAAGCTGATCACTCATGGCAGGGATCGAGATGAAGCGATCGCCCGGATGAGACGTGCTCTGGACATGTTTGTGATCGAAGGTATCCACACAAGCATTCCCTTGCACGAGAAGATTATGATGGATTCCAATTTCGTTGCCGGACGATTCGACACAACGTTCCTCACAACGTTCAATCACGGATCGGCTGGGGCGGGCGATTGACGCGCGCGGTTCCGCAACGGAACCGCGGCCATTCGGGAGCGTGTTTTAGAGGCCTGCCGCCGAGCCGGCGAGCGGGGCGCCGTTCGTATGGTGCTGGAAGTGGCGCTTAACGTCCGGCCAGAACTCTTTAATGATGTTGCCTGCCACGTCCGATTCCCAAAAGTTGCCGGCCTCCGAGATGACATCGCCTTGGGTTCGTTGATGCGGGTGGTAGGATTGCGTAAACTCAGCCGCCATGATATTGCCAACGATCTCGGGACTGTTAAATGTCCACTCTCCTGCATTGTTTTTGCAGACGAACATGCGGCTCAGCGCGTACAAAAGCCGACTGTGGACCGGGCCCTCGGCCTTGCGGAAGTAGCGGGGATCGTCATGGAAAATCGTTGGAGCGATTGCTTCGGGGAAGTAATTTCCCATTGTCTGATCAGCATATTCAATTGCATAACGGTGCGCGAAACCTTCAACTCCCTGGTGATATACCTGGTTATCGCTACCTTCCAATTGAGAGATGCCGGCGAAGAATGCGGTGGTCAACAATACCGGATAATCGAAGGAATCTTTGGTGGCAATCGTGAATTTTTGCTTTACAGTGAGTGGCCGGAAAACGGCGTTCTCCTCGGCAGTCTTATAGTTGGGTAGAACTCCGAAGGCTCGTTTGTCCTCAATCGGCTGACCTGGTCCAGCCTCCGTCTTGCCGGGTGGCGGGGTGACGGTCCCCGGTAGGGGCGGCGGCGCCGGAGATTGTGCGCCCTCCTGAGTGTCTGTCGCCTGGGCGTAAGAATTAGCCGGAGCCAAAGCCGTAAGTCCGTACACAAGAAAAGCGATTTGGCTTAAGCGCCGGGTTTTAAACATCGATAAGAAATCCTAAGAGGCGTGGAATTGGATAGAATGCAGCGAAACCGGAGACTGATGCCCTGGTACTACTGTCGTTTGATGTTTCTGATTCAGTCAAGGTTTCTACCACCTCGCCCCTGATATCCTGGATTCGAAGGAGTGGTGAACATCGCACAAAATCAATGGCTTAGAAGTCACCTGCAACTTAGTTGGGATGGGCGGTGTTTACTATATTTTACGGATCGAGTCCAAAAAACTGGAACACGGTAGCGAAGGGAACAATCCAAACAGAGCGTATGCAAGACGTGTTGCCCGGACTCCCGGACACTAAGATCAAGAGTCAGCAGCCTGCATTGACTACGGCCGGAGACCGTAGACGGACTTCCTTACTTAAGTTCTACATCCACGATTCTGCCGATCATTTCCGCATCGAATTAATTGGCGAGTTGACTGAGGTTGATGTCGCCGAATTGGCTGGGTGCTGGTGCACGGCTAAGTCATCGGTCACCGGTCGCAAGCTGGCATTAGATGTTCGCCGTCTGACCTCGGTTGATGAGGCCGGCCGGCAGTGGCTGTCCGCGATGGTCCGGGAAGACGCATCTTACATCACCGGAAGAAACCGGTCAGGGGCCTATGTGCTATCCGCAGATTGGCGCCCGGCGCGTGCACTCTCGAAGGGAAACGCCCTAAAGACCAGGTTGTTACGCACGTTCCTCCGCGCTTTTTATCTCACTCACCGTGGAAGTGCGAACACCAAAATGGAAGATTCATCGTTGGTATTGCCGGAGCTAATTCGGTACGAGTGAGCTAAATCCGCCATTCAGACTAATACGGTAAACGCGGACTCGGTTCGCGTAACAGGCCGATAGGCGGTATCACGCTCCAATGGTTCTCGACCCGCCTCACGGATCAAGCGAAGCAGATCCTGTCGTCGCAAGTGCTGAGCGGTTGTGGCGCCTGCATCGTGATAGATTTTTTCCTCAACCACAGTTCCATCGATATCGTTCGCGCCAAAACGCTGAGCAATCTGCGCAACGCTGGGCGTCATCATGATCCAGTAAGCCTTGATATGAGGAATGTTGTCGAGCATCAGCCGGGCGATGGCGATCTGTTTCAAATCATCGAACCCTGAGGTCTTCGGCAGGTGCGAAAGGGCAGTGTTCTCGGGATGAAACGCAAGAGGAATAAACGTCACGAAGCCGTTAGTCTCATCTTGAACGGCGCGCAACTTCACCAGATGATCCGAGAGATCCTCAGGTGTTTCCAGATGCCCATAAAGCAACGTGCAGTTACTCTTAAGACCGATGTGATGGGCGGTGCGCGCCGTCTCCAACCACTCCTCGCCATCGATCTTGTGATCGCAAATAATGCGGCGCACACGCTCGGAAAAGATTTCTGCGCCTCCGCCGGGCATTGAATCGACGCCGGCATCCTTGAGACGTTCCAAGGTCTCGCGAATGGACAGCTTAGCTCGCTTCGCCAAATAGGCGACCTCCACCATTGTGAAAGCCTTCAGATGAACGTCCGGGTAGCGCAGCTTTAGGCCACGCAACATTTCGCAGAACCAGTCGAGGGAAAGTTCGGGATGAAGGCCGCCGACAATATGGAATTCAGTTACCGCTTCCGCGTAGCCTTTGCCGGCCACATCCCAAACTTGTTCGAGCGACATGGTATAGCTGTGTGGGTCCTTTGCCTTCTTACCAAAAGCGCAGAGGCGGCAACTGGCCACGCAGACGTCTGTCGGGTTAATGTGGCGATTGACATTGAAGTACGTCGTGTCACCGTGGAGGCGTTCGCGGACGCGATTCGCCATGTAGCCGAGGCCCAATATGTCATGACTGCGGAACATTGCCACGCCGTCTTCGTAAGATAGCCGCTCGCCGGCATCTACTTTCTCGTAGATGGGTTTGAGACGAGGGTCGTCGATGCTGGGCTTCAAAACGGTTGGCTTCATAATATAGGTCTTTGCTTCAGGAGAATGTCAGCCGCTCCAAAGGCGAAAAATAGCACGCTGACGTAGCTGTTGACGGTGAAGAACGCGGCATTCAGACGCGAAAGATCGCGCGGATTCACGAGTTTATGCTCGTAGGCTAGCAAAGCGATGACGCCTAAGACTCCGATGAGGCTCAGGATGCCGAGGTGGAAGTCGATCACCACCGCGAGCAGGCAGACAATCATTCCCAGATGGAGAAGCCGAGCGATCCAGAGGGCGCGGGCGAGGCCAAAGAAGCGGGGAATGCTGTGAAGGCCTTCGCGGCGATCGAATTCACAATCCTGACAGGCGTAAATGACATCGAAACCTGCCGTCCAGAACATAACGGCAGCCGTTAGCCATAGGATGCGCAAATCCAGCGTTCCCCGCAGCGCTATCCACGCCGCCGCAGGCGCGATACCGAGGCAGAAACCCAGGATGAGGTGCGATAGCAAAGTGAAGCGCTTCGAAAACGAATAAAAGAACAAAATGGCCAAAGTTAGCGGCGCGAGTGCGAGGCATAGCGGGCCCAATTCGTAGGCGGCGACGGTAAAAATCAGCGATGCCACAATGGTGAAGCCCCAGGCAAAACGCAACGACAGCAGACCGGCGGGCAAATGGCGCGAAGCAGTGCGTGCATTCCGGGCGTCAATACGCACGTCAAGGATGCGATTGAATGCCATCGCGGCCGAACGCGCGCAGACCATGGCCACTATAATCCAAGCCAATCGCCAAGCGAGGTTCGGCACGTGATAACCGCTCGCCCGCCAGGCCAAAAGCGCGCCTGTTAGAGCGAAAGGCAAGGCAAACACCGAATGCTCGAACTTAATCATGTCGAGCGTGAGTCGCAGGCGTGTCCAGAAGCGAGTCATGGGTCAGTTGAGCAGCTTTTCGGCGGCAACGCTACCATTTTAAGGGATGCCTGTGGTGCATCTCACGGCTCAAACAATGGATGTGCAACAACTTCAGCGGCTTTTGGAACAAGTGCGGAGCGGCGAGCGAGCGGTTGGAGACGCTCTAGACGATCTACGAAATTTGCCGTTTGAGGATCTCGGCTATGCCAAAGTGGACCATCACCGGGCGATTCGTCATGGTACTCCGGAAGTTATCTTCGGAACAGGGAAGACGCCGGATCAAGTGGCCGGGATTGCTGCGGCACTCCTACAAAAGTCCAGTAACCTGCTGTTGACCCGTGCGACCCCGGTTATGGCTGAGCGAGTGGCCGCTCTTGCCGGAGAGGCAGAGTATTTCCCGGCATCCGGCGTGGTGCGGGTTTGGCGGGACAGAACGGTGCACGGCAAGGGAACGATTGCGGCGATTTGCGCCGGGACTAGCGATTTGCCCGTGCTCGAAGAAGCTCAGCTGACTGCGGAAACGATGGGCAATACCGTGGATGTAGTCTGTGATGTAGGCGTGGCAGGGATTCACCGGCTCTTACATCATCGTGAGCGGCTGGTACGGGCGAGAGTGGCCATTGTGTGCGCGGGTATGGAGGGCGCCCTACCCAGCGTCGTCGGCGGACTGGTTTCCTGTCCGGTTATTGCGGTCCCGACCAGTGTTGGGTATGGTGCTAGCTTTCACGGGCTGGCAGCGCTGCTGGGCATGTTGAATAGTTGCGCCAGCAATGTGACGGTGGTGAATATCGATAACGGTTTTGGGGCCGGCTATGTCGCCAGTTTGATCAACCGGCAATAGCGGGGCTACTGAGCGGATTCAGTCTTGGTGACCGTGACCTTGTGGAACAGCAGTCCTTTTAGACTGAGCTTGTTGTTGCCGGGCGGATTGCCATCCTGTTTCGCGGAGCCGAAGATACTGCCGGGGCTCATCTTCCAGATTTCAGAAGTAACGTGATTCGTTTGCCTGGCCGCGATACTCTGAGCGCCCGTATGAGCGAATTCAGCGGCGCTATTCGATGTAGGCGCACTCTCAACCGTAGGCAAAGCGATCGCTGGCGCGTTGCCAAGGCCGCCATCGACGACAGTGGTCTCGGTCGGACTCGCGATGGGAGCGGGGCGGCTGGATGTCTCCGCGCATGCTAAGGCCGCGCCACAGAGAATCAGACAGGTCATGGCCTGTAAGAGATTGCGTACTGCCATAAATTCTTCAAACCTCAAAGCCGCGAGCACGCATCATCCAAGCAACAACAGTGCGTCGGCGGACCTAGACACTGGGTCGAGAGTGCGTTAGCGGCAAATTTCTGAATTTCGGATCACTGGGCTTATCGGCGCTATGCGACGAGGCAAATAGGGCTTTTTGGCCCTTGTGGTTTAGAATTGGTTGTCAGTGCATTCGTCGGGGCGTAGCGCAGCCTGGTAGCGCACCTGCCTTGGGCGCAGGGGGTCGGGCGTTCGAATCGCCCCGCCCCGACCATGAAAAGAAAGGACGTGGCGAAAGTCCCTTCGTGTAGGATGAATCGATGTACGAAATGGGCGAACTAACCCTTAATTTACCGGGTCGGCTTGGTTGACCCGTTTCTCCTGCATTGTTTTTTGGCCTCCTCGACCAGTTCCGCCTTCTTTCGCTCGAACCGCTCGAACCGCTCGGCCGCATCTTGTATGGACCGCTGGCTAATGTGCGTGTAAATCTCGGTCATCTTACGCGATAGGTATCCGGCCTGGGCAATCACGACTGGCAGGGGCGTTCCGATCTCAGCATGGGTCGTGATGAACGTGTGGCGAAGATCATGGAATCTGAACCCGCGGATGCCGACCTTCTGGTCAGAGATCGCCATGCAGTTCGCCAGCCCGGAAATTGAAGCCGCTCTTCAGCGTGAAATCGCGCGATCTGCGGAAGCAAGGGCGCAGCACACGGCGGAACTCGAGAGGATGAAGGCCGCCGAGGCACCGCCTAAGGCCGCGGTGATAATCATCGCGCGCATCCATGAGTTGGGCGCAGGTCTTAATGCAAACGCTGCCGTCAAGCCAGTTCACCGAGCAGGCGAAAGCGGACACCGCCGTGTCCATCCTGAAGGCAGTCACGAGCGAGTTGAAGCCGGAGAACCCGATTCAAGCGACACTCGTATCCAAATGCTGGTTGTTCACTCCCTGGCGATGGATATGGCGCGTCGGGCGGCCGGGTCAAATTCAGATCAACACCACAATGGCGACGCTGGGGCACATGGAACGGCTACTGCGTCTCTACGTAGACCAGGCCGAAGCGCAAGAGCAGCTAGCCATGGGTAACCGAATCGTTCGCGAGTACCGCAGCTATCTTAATGGGCTGAGAGGCCGATGACGGGCGGATTCGCGGGGCCCGGCTTGTTGGCTAAACCCCAGGTTGATGTTGCGTTAATGTTTGATCGAGGGAGATTTCCGGATAGGAAACCCCTTGATGTTGTAATCTTTGGCGTAGAGATACTTCTTTGCGCGCCAGTGCCAGATGCGGGACGCGAAGCGCAGCGAACCCTGTGGAAGTTGTTTCTTTCGTTTAGTTGCCATATCGGCCTTTCTTGTCTCGATATGGCTCACCACGAGCCGATCCGCTTCGTCTGAGAAAACCAAACGGATCGGCTCTTCGTGTCTATGCCCGCTACGCCGGTGAGCCGGTGAGCGTAACGGGCGAGAACTCTTCTCATGTTTTGGGCCTCCTCCACCCGGGCAGTCGAGAAGAAGACGAAATTGTTCACTGCCCGGAATCCCTGAGCCACCCAAGGCTAAACCCATCGCGGCTGGTTTTAAACCAGTTTTTGTTTCGCATTACTGGGTAGTATTGGCGGGTATAAAAGTCTCAGCGTGGAAGCCTTGTCTATTTTTTTCGCGGGCCGTAAAAGATCGCGACTGTTTGTCTTGAATGTGGGTACCGGGCTCGCCAGTCTTGGATGGTTTCGGGGTATCGCGCTGATCGGGTTAGGCCAGGCCAAGCCGCATGCGCGGTGCTCGCCGCGCACAACGCACTCGTAGTCTTCATCGATGCGCGATCGAACTGGCCAAAATGCTTCCAGTCGATGAGCAAAATGACTTCAGCAATCAGATGGCGAAATTCCTGAGAGGCGAGTTGGACCTCGCGTTGCTTGGCGCCACGATCCAACTGCTCGCCGTCACGGTCTGACTCCGTGTGAGCCAGTCATCGATCAAACCAAACCCGCCTACGGTAGCCTTATGCAATGGCCAAGGGCGCGTGTTTGGCGCTTATCCTCGTGCTGGTTCCGTTCGGTGCCAGCGCAATCAGTCTTTCTCAGGGCCTTCAAGTGATTCCCCGTATCCTGGACGGCGGCGACTGGGACACGGAGCTCGTCGGGGCAACTTCGGAACTCTCCCGTCCGGCAATGTCGATGCGTACCTGTACGATCAAAGCGGCAACCCATGTCTGTTTAACATTCGTGAGCCTTGGTCCCGATATCGCGTGCGGGGATAACCAGTCTTCCGTTTTCGGTACGTTGTCAATGGCACCGGGCCAAGCGCTTAGATGAAAAACGGCTGGAACGAACTCGCCGCCGTTGAGGGATGGGCGTATAACGTCGGAAGCCCGGGCGTTGTCGTTTACTCCATCATCCACAGAGTCACAAACGGCGCGGATCAGTCGGCGACCGTGCTGGCGCACTGAACTATGGAGTCTTCTAATTCCGGGCTGACATCGCGGGCATCCGTTCCGTGATTCCCTTCGACAATCAAACGCAAGCCGCGACTCTTACCCTCCGCGGTCCGGGCCTGGACGGCCACGCCGCTGATACCGATTCGATCACTGTGAATATCCTCGATTCGAGTGGCAATCTGATCGGCTAACACACGCTGTCGATGAGCGGCAACACACAAATGAGCTTCGCTCTACCGACGCAATTCCCAGAGGCGGCCAACATCACCGGAACGCTTGTTTTCAGTGCGTCAAGCCTGACACTTCAAGCACCGATAACCCCGGTTCTAACGGCGACCTCGGCCGCTGGGTTTACGGTTACTCCGCTCTTTGAGCCGTTTGATCTCACCGGAAAGGTTCCCGGCGTGCCGGCCAGCCGATCTTCATTGGCCGAGGACGCCACGAGAATCATGGTGACGGCCATGTACGGAACTGTGTTCGGAATGAGTACGGAAACTCCCGGCGGTTTCGCCTTTGTTCGCCAGTATGCGCCTTGTTCGGAGAAAGCAGCGAAACGCCTGATTTGATTGGGATACGGCCCACGGGCCGCAGTGTTCCGAACGCGCCCGAATAGCGAATCCGCAATCCTTGGGCGCAGGGGGTCGGGCGTTCGAATCGCCCCGCCCCGACCAAATCTCCGTTGATTCGAAACGAGTTCGTCGCAACCGCCATGATGTGTTCGTGCCACCGGCGCGGCATGTGAATTCTTCTTTAGCTGTAAATCGCGGCTTCGGTCCGGCGTTAACTGATAGGCGGCCCGTGCGATGGCGGTTGTGAGGAGCGTCGTTGGATCGGACCTAAACTCTTGCGATGCCCGGGATTGGTTCGAGACGCCGGACTCGGATCTTTACCTCGACGCGGGAGCCGAGGCGGTTCAGAATTGACATTAGTCGATCAGCCGTGAACCTCGCGAGGTCGGCATTGCGGATGCGCGAGAAGTCGGCCGCAGCGAAGCCGGTCCGCGCATGAGCGGCGCGAACCGTCAGTTCTTCATGGTCGAGCACCTTGATTATCTCAGCCGCCAGCAGCGCCTTTAACTGATCGACGTCCGCATTCTCGCGGCCCAGGTCGCGGAACACATTGCCGCTGCCGCGTACTAGTTCCAGTTTTTCGCCTTTCATCGGAGTGCCTCCTTCAATCTCTTCAATCGATCCATCACTAAATCAATCTCGCGCTTGGGTGTCTTGATGCCCTGCTTCGATTTCTTCTGGAACGCATGGATGACCCAGATTTCGGCCGCGAGTTGGACGGTGTAGACCACCCGAAACGCATCGCCCCGGAACGCGAGCGTAATCTCAAACACGCCGGAGCCGATGCCGCGCATTGGCTTGGCGGTGTCCGCCTTTCCGCCGTCCGCCGCAATCGTAAGCGCCGTAAGAAAGACTGATCGTGGGTCTTCCGGAAAGGCCTCGAAATCCTTGAGCGCGGCCTTGATCCACGACACAGGCCGTGTTTTCCGGGTCTCCGCCATCGCCAACCATGTTGTCATTTCTGACAACGCCTGTCAACCGAGGCCGCGCGCAATCGAGTCGATCTAAGGAATCGTGTATTCCTTGGCTACCGAGAGGACCCCCGACGCGGTCTTGCGTGAAAGCAGAAACAGCCGCGTGTTCCGATACGTTCCCTTGGTTGCAGCGTAGTCGGCGCGTACCAGCAGATCCTCCAAACCATCGCCGGTGAAGTCGCCTCGGCCGTATTCGGTAATGGTGGTTTCCCAGTTCGGCTGGTTAACGTCCATTGTCCCGGGCTGATTGGCCAGTTTGGCGTGTGCACTGGGAACGAACTGCTGCCACGACTCACCCGATTCGGTTGCGGTGCGGGCCTTCGCGATCTCCTCATTTGAAACGGCTGGGGCGAGAAGCGGCGAAAGATGTGCGAGAGCCGATGCATTCAGATGGAAATCGGCCAGATAAGAGATTGCCGCAGGACGCGCATATCGTAAGGCGTCAAGCGCGACGCAATCGACAGCGTCGGAATGTAGAACAATTGAGGCCTGTTCACCGCCGGTAACTGTGAAGTGCTCGCGGGAGTCCGCCAGATAATCGGCACAATTCGCGATTGTGACCTGCTGACCGTTCACTTTGCCTTCGAAGACGTCACCGAACGGACGATGTAGTCGCGCATCCAGATCGGCAAGGCCCTTCAACTCCAGGCGAGGCGACCAGCGCACAGCATGGGCTTCTGAAGCCGGATACGATGGCGCCAGCACCGTCACAATCAGCAGAACTCGGCAAAAATTCGAGAACCGTGATGTCATTGATGTCATGTTGGTCGAGTGGCCAAGCACTGCGTTACGTATGGGCCGCATGATGGTGTTGATGCACGCCAGGGCGCGGCAACGGCTGCTGCTCTTTGGACGAGTTAAGAAAGCGATCGCGCGTAGCATTGTTTCTTGCATCACTCGGGCCGACGCGGTGGCACTCGGCTGCACACTTTGCCCAATCATGATGGCGTGCCGAGTCGCACAGCTTTGGAAATCCGCCCAGCGATCCCAAGTTATAAGTCATGTCCAAAAGCGCAAGCTGGGCCGAGGCAGGAAAGTCGTCCCAGGTAGTGAACAAGGATTTGAGCTGTGATTCGAAACCGTTGACCTTGCTCTGAAGCAGCCGGTCTATATCGGACTGGATCATGTACATACTGGCGTATTGTGCATACCAGTGCGCAAGATGACCACTCGGCTTTCCATGCATCTTGGTCCACTCGGCCTTTAGCTCTTCCGCATTCGCTTTGTCGCCGCCAGGATTTGTGGGAGGAGTGGACGGAACTGGGGCCTTGGGAGCGACATGATGGTTCGCACCTTTCGCCTGCGCTGAAGGGGCGTTGCGCGGTGAGGCCAAGTAGAAGGTGTAGGACACGGCGGCAACCGCGCTGGGGATCATAAATCCGACTCCAACCGTGACATAGCCCTTTGTATCGACATACATGTGGGCGTAATTGCCCTCAAATGTTTCCAACATTGTTATCGCGCCGGCTGCATCCTTCATGCGGGTTCCTCCGATGTTCATTTTAGTGGGTCCTGGGATTCTTGAACAGTCCTGGTACCCAGGCCCAACGTGGGAATAAAGATGGACCGCTTTGAGTTTAATAAGGCGGAACGTGTTTATCGGCGGCGCGAGCGCACGGTGAGTTTCTAGGTCCTGCGCCGCTCGTTTTAAAAAATACACCCCTGGCACAGGCAGGGATGAGCAACCACTAGGTAAGGTCGAGGAGAAATATGGCTGGAAAGTTTAAAAACGAGATTTTGCACGATCACAACAATGATGGAATAGACCGGCGTGGCTTTTTGAGATGCATGGCATGGGCTGGAACCGGGTCGCTTTGCGTTATGCAGGGCGGCGTATTGAAGTCATACAGCCTGAGTCAGGCGTCAAAGACGGGAGCCGAGGCAATCACAAACGGTGAACTAAGCTTTGTGCAGATCAGCGACAGCCACATGGGATTCAACAAACCCGCGAATCCGGATGTCGCCGGAACACTAAAGGCAGCAGTCGAAAAGATTAATGGTTTGGCAACGCCTCCGGAGTTCATGCTACATACAGGCGACATCAGCCATCTTTCGAAACCGGAAGAGTTCGATACAGTCGATCAGATTCTGAAGAGCGCGGCCCCCAAAGATGTCTTCTATGTGCCGGGCGAGCATGACGTATTGAATGACGACGGGAAACAGTTTCGCGAGCGCTACGGGAAAGGAAGCAAAGGAGCAGGATGGTACAGCTTCGATACGAAAGGCGTGCATTTCATTGGGCTTGTAAACGTGCTGAATCTGAAGGCTGGCGGATTGGGCTCTCTGGGCCACGAGCAACTCGAATGGATGGAAGATGATGTAGCGCATCTGAAACCCAGCACGCCGATCGTAGTGTTCGCGCACATTCCTTTGTGGACCGTGTATCCAGACTGGGGCTGGGGTACGGACGATAGCGCGCAGGCCTTATCGTACTTGAAGAAATTCGGCTCTGTAACGGTCCTGAATGGGCACATTCACCAAATCATGCAAAAGGTGGAAGGAAACGTTACGTTCCATACGGCAGCGTCAACGGCGTTTCCGCAACCCCAGCCTGGCAAGGCCGATTCACCGGGCCCGTTGAAAGTGCCGGCAGAGCAGTTAAGAGGCTTGCTGGGAATTACGGACGTGAATTTCGTGAAAGGTCAGCAGGCATTAGCCGTAGTTGACTCGACACTTGCTTGAATCGGTCGCGAAAAGGAGATTGATTTTGACGACATCCATGAAGAAAGCCATGAATGGAGCTGTGCGCATAAGGTGTTTGGCGGCTATCACGATCGTCGGTTCCCTACTGATGGCGGGATCGGCGATTAATATGGCCAATGCTCAGCCGACGGCGGCAGCCGCGGAAGTGAAAATCGACAACTTCAGTTTTGGGCCAGGAGCCTTGACGGTGGCAGCCGGGACGACAGTTACTTGGACCAACCACGATGATATTCCCCATACGGTGGTTAGCACCGACGGAGTATTTAAGTCCAAAGTGATGGACACAGACGAAAAGTTCTCATACACGTTTGCCAAAACGGGAACCTTCAACTATTTCTGTTCGATCCACCCGAAGATGACTGGCAAGGTGGTCGTGCGGTGAGCGCCCGATGATCGTAAACCCCTTCGACGTCAAGACACTACTTTTCGCAAAGCATGCGCAACATGTGGTGTTGATTCATTTTCCGATCGCGCTGTTCGTCATTGGGGTTGCGTTTGATTTTCTTGCGCAACGAACCGGGCCGCCGGCTCTCGCTGCGGCCGCGTACTACAACCTTGCTGGAGCGGCAATCATGACAATTCCGACGTTAATAACCGGAGTCGTTGCGTGGCAATGGGCGCTTGAAGGACAGCGCCTGAAGGGCATCCTTCTCATGCACATGGTGATGGGGTGCGTCTCGAGCCTGCTGATCTGGGTGGCATGGCTCATTCACATGAGGACACAGCGCAGCCCGGCCAGACTCTTGCCCGGCTACCGGTTGCCGATCGAGGCTGGGGCAGTGGCGATCGTCGCATTCACAGGATATCTAGGCGGGTTCCTGAGCGGCGTGAACGTTCCTAGTTAATAAGGATCAGGAGATACGGCCTTCGCCCGTGACCCTCGTCGACTTGCCCTCGAGCTTGCACTTAGTCTTAAAAACCTCTTCTCAAATAGGTGATAGCTCAAAAACGCGATTAAGAAAGGTCCCGCTACCCAGGCGAACGCGACCAGAAGAGCATTTCGGATAGAGTAGCCCCACCACGGACGATGACGGAATAGATGTAATGTAAGTTCGAGGACGAGCCCCTGGTAGACGTAGATTCCATAACTGTATTTTCCGAATAGCTTCAGACTCTTTGAACATAAGGTTTTGTCGAACGCCGTGCCCGCGCCGTTGAGATAGTACGCCAATAAGATCAAACACGCGAACCCGATTGCCAATAATAGATGCCCATAAACCAAAACGTCAGGATCGTTCCACGCATCATGCCCTCTGAATACAATAAGCGCCAGTCCGGACGCGACGGCCGCAAGAGCGATTGGCGCCAACTTTCTGAAGCGTACTAACAGTACCGTGTCCCTTACTGCTATTGCACAGAGTCCTCCAACCAGCAGCGCATCCATCCTCGTGAACGTATTCAGGTAAACCACAAAGCCGAGAGTGGGTGTGATGTGCGATGTCAATCCAAATCGCAACAAGAACGCGCCCAACACGCCGAGGCTACAAATCTTCGTGAGCGTCCGCGTTGACAGCCGCCAGACACAAAGCGGCCACACCAGATAGAATTGCTCCTCGATTGCCAAGCTCCAAAGAGGTCCGAGAAATTCCATGTGATGAGGGTCGCCGAACGGCATCCACCAATTCTGAACGTACAGCAAATAGGCGACCCAGCCTATGGGACTAGGTCCCAATATGTGGTTCGAGTGCCGCACCAAGACAGAAGCTGCGAGAGATAACAGCACGACTGCGTAATACAGCGGAAATGTTCTGAGTATTCGTCGGTGGTAAAAAGACTGAAATCGCTTCTCAGAGTCAGTTGTGTCGAGCAATATGCCCGTAATAAGAAACCCGGACAATACAAGAAAGAGGTCTACGCCGGACCACCCCCATGACATAAGTCCCGACAGCCAACGAGAGACTGCCGATGTTTGCGGCAGCACCGCCATGTTTTGAAAATGGACTGCGAGAACAAGAATAACTGCGATCCCGCGGACACCGTCCAGCGACTCGATGCGCGTTCGCCCACTGAGACTCGGACGGACCGCCGTTTCCATCGCTCGCCAATCAATAATCGCCGTGAGAGGGGATTTATAGGGACCTAAGAAATGTTATGAGTTCCTGCTGCTGTTGGGGAGTCAATCCGTTGAATCGGGAAATAACACCCCGTGCCTCTCCACCATGGCGTTGAATGGCATCGTCTAAAGTTACCGAAGCGTTGTCATGCATGAAACGAGCTTTGATGCTCAGGCCCCATAGCGGAGCTGTGCGCAGCTTGTTTGCCGTGTCTTGCGGGCCAGTCTGCACAATGCCGTCGCCTGTGCCCACATCGTGCAGCAGGAAATCGCCGAACGGGTGGAAGATTTTGTTTCCTAAAGCTGCGGGGACGGTATATGCGCCACCGTTTATTACAGCGCCCGGACGATCGGTGGTCAGAGTTTCAACATGACAGGTAACGCATCCGGTCGACCTGAACAGGTTTTGCCCCGCAATGGCATCCGGTGTCGCCGCTAACGCCGCATCACGGGGTGGTACCTGGGTTCCCCGAATGAATTGAGCAAAATGATCAATATCTGCCAAACCCAGAGCATCAGGCGTATCTTCGGGGTCGGTAGTCACTTTGCATACGGACGTGACCTCGGTGGGTTTAAGGCGATTCGTAACCCCCATCTCGTTCAAGTACGCATCGCCTGAAAACGAGAGAATGGTCGCATCCTGGTCTTTCCAGCCGAACTTGCCCACCCCTGTGTGGCCTGGCGCCTCAAAGATAGGGACTTGAATCGCCTCGCCGTGAATCATTCCGTTGCTCTCCGCGGGCTGATTGGCGGCGATGGCAAGGAACGTTCGGTCGTCAACCGCCTCTACAAAGCCGTCTCCGAGCGTGTTGAGCACTGCGCGCAGAGTTCGGACATCTTCTGTGTCCGGCACATGCTCTTGGGCCTGCGGGCATATGGAACGGTCGTTGATAATTGAACGCCCGGTTATCGTGTTCGCTCCGCCATTGATCACGACGGAAGGATTTACAAAATTGCCATTTGCGTCCTTGTGGCCGACTCGCACTTCTGTAAATTGACTGGCCGCGCCGGCGACGCCATTGTTATGGCATTCGACACATGCCGTTCCGTTGAAGACCGGACCCAGTCCCGTACTTGGATCGTGTCTCCGTTCAAACTGTGCCTGATCAATAGCAAACGTGTCGCCGGGCGGCTCTGCTATTCCATTGCTGACGCTCTGCGAACCGGGGTTTCCTGCTAGCTCTCCGGTGGGACCGACCGTCAGGCCAATCGTGGGTGTAGTGAATCCGGCTGGCGCTTCAGTGATAGATTGCTGCGCGACGAGGACAATCGCGGCTCCAATAACACATAAGGCGACGTTTCTATATAGCTGTTTGCGGCGTAATCCAATCAAAAGCACGAAGCCGCCGCCCAAGAGCAAGAATGATCCCGGCTCAGGAGCAGGTGTAACTGCTGTAAAAGTCACATCGTCGATCGCAAAGTTCCATGCCATTGTGTCTGGCGAGGTGATGTCGACGCTCGTTAAACCGTCGTCCGGCAGACGGAAAGTAGCTGCACCTTGATCGCCGGCTGCGGCCAAGAACGAGGTTACCGAGCCACCTAAGTTGTCTGAGACTGTGTAGCTCTGCGGGCTGTCGCCGTTAACGACATAAACGCTGAAGTTGTTTACAGGGGAGGAGAAGTCGATTACTAACGGGTCCGTTTCGCCGGAGCCGAATAGGCCTTCAGTGGCGTAAACACCGGTTTGGTCCGCGTTGATTCCAACTTCACCGTTGAGTAACTCGCCTCCTGTGAACGTCGCGATGCCGATGGTTAGCGGCGAATCGGGAATACCGGTGAGATTACCGCCGCTCGCTACGGCCTGAGCATTGAAGTCTATGATGTCGCCCATGACGGGCGACACCGCGATCAGAATCAGAAGCAGGTACGGTCTAATTTTCACTAACAGACGTCTCACCGATTTTCTCCTTGAAGTGCGCGCGGGCGCACGGAGCCAGTAGCAAAAAGAGTGCTCGAACAAGCTCCGTTTCCGGTGTCTATACCGAGCGATTGGGAGGAATATTCCAGGTGGATTCGATATTTCCGGCCTGCAATAGTGAGACCCTGACGATAGGGCAGAGCGCGTGCGTGTGATGAAGAAGTGATCGGCTGGCTAGCGTCCGGAACGTCTTATTGCACACCGCTCTTCTGTCGAGCGGAGAGAAACTCATCGCCCGTATTCCAGGTAGGCAACCGTGGCGTGTTGGCGATATCGAGGCCGAGCGTCAGGCCGAAATCAGCCATTTGAATCATGCCGGCAAAGTTCCAGTCGTCGTGATATTCGTCCGAGGGCTGATGGTAGTGCTTGTTGTTGTATTCCTCAAAGACAGTTTCGCCGAACTCAGTGGGCTTTCCCAAATACTCGTGCCCCGCGCCGATGGAAAAAGACGGGATGCCGACACGCGCGAGCGAGAAATGGTCGGAACGATAGTAGTGCCCCTGGGCGGGCTCCGGATCGGGTGCAATGGAGAGATCCATGCGTTTGGCATCGCGCTGGACGAGGGGCCATAGCGTCGTTCGCTCGGCCCCGGTCACGGAGACATCATGGGTCTTTCCAAAGGGCGTGAACGCATCGAAGTTAAGGTCTACAGCCGTGTTCCCCGCGGGAACCATGGGGTGCTTGCCGTAATATTCTGAACCGAGCAGACCGGCCTCTTCCGCAGTTACAAAAGCGAATAGCGCGCTGCGTTTGGGTTTGACGGGCAGCGAGGCCCACACGCGCGAAATTTCGAGAACCATCGCGCAACCGGTGGCATTATCGACGGCTCCATTGTAAATCCTGTCGCCATTGACCGGGACGCCGATGCCGAGGTGGTCCCAATGTGCTGTAAACAAAACCGCTTGGCTCTTTAAGTCGGGACCGGCGCCCTCTACGCGCCCGATGACGTTGCGGCTTTCGATTTGCCGGAGGGCGACCGGTATATGGGCAACGATATGCACGCCGAGCGGGATGGGCCGGAACGATTTCTGGTCGGCCATGGCCAGCAATTGATCCAGTGTTTTGCCGGTAGAGGCGACCAGCTTTTGGCCTGCCTCGGCGGTAACCCAGCCTTCGAATTTCAGACCGTGCTCGCCAGGATCGAGCTTCATCTCGGGATGCTCCTGGCTCCACGATCCGCTGACCACTCCCCAGCCATAGCCGGCGGTGGGCGTGGTGTGAATGATGAGTGCGGCAACAGCGCCGCGGCGCGTGGCTTCCTCAAATTTGTAGGTCCAGCGGCCGTAATAGGTCAAGGCCGGGCCGCCAAAAAACTTGGGGTCGGTGGAAGGCGGCTCATTTGTGAAAAAGACAGCCACTTTGCCGTGCAAGTCGACACCTTTGTAGTCGTCCCAGCCAAACTCGGGCGCGGAGATGCCGTGGCCTACGAAGACGGCTTCGGCGTTGAAATCGTTTTCGGAAGCCTGCGAAAAAGCGGTACCGACATAATCCTTAACAAAGGTTAGCCGAAGCTTCTTTCCGTGGCTTTGGATGACCATGGTCGCGGCTGGCAAAGTTGTGGAACCGACGAGCGGCACGCGCTGGAAATATGTTCCGTTTTCGCCGCCAGGCTTAACACCGTTGAGAGCAAGTTGAGCCGCGAGGTATTCGGTGGCCAGTTTCTCGCCCCGAGTTCCGACGCCGCGACCCTCAAGTTCGTCGCTGGCCAGATATTTGACATGCGCCCGCAGTTTGTCGGGGGAGAGATGAAGGGACTGGGCTTTACCGAATGGAAGCCAGCAGGCAGATAGGACTAGGGCGAGACGGACGAAGCGGACCATCATTGCAGATTACAGCTTAAAGCAAGCGGTCTGGAGAGGCTTGCGATTTTGAGAAAGTGGCTTTGTTAGATGTAGTTGCGGCGAAATTACCAAACGAACTCAGGCGGCCGAAGAGGTTCGATCGAGAGCGGCAAGCGCCCCACCCATGATTCGAGATAGGGGTAGGACCTGCCCGGCAGCGCCTAGCTCGATGGCGGCCTTTGGCATGCCGAAAACCACGGAGGTCTCTTCGTCCTGGGCAATGGTGCGACCGTTCGCTCTGCGGATCCGAAGTAGGCCTTCGGCTCCGTCGGTCCCCATACCGGTCAAGAGGACGCCAACAATGTGAGATGCATTACACTCCGCAACAGAGCGGAAGAGAACGTCGACCGAAGGACGCTGATAACAGACCCGGGGGCCGGAGCGCACCATGACGCGCCAGGGGGAGGACAGTCTGGAAACCATCATGTGCAGATCTCCGGGTGCGATGAGGGCCTGTCCTTCCTTAATGACATCGTTATGCTGGGCCTCGCGGACCTCGATGCGGCAAAGAGAGTTGAGGCGGGCGGCAAAAGCTCCGGAGAAGCCGGCCGGGATATGCTGCGCGATCACAATGGGCGGCGAATGAGCGGGCAGAGATGTGAGCAGTTCTTCAATTGCCTGGGTTCCTCCGGTGGAGGCACCGATCGCGATTAAAGAGCCCGACGGCCAGGTGGAGCGTTCTATTTCGGCGAGTTTACCGGCTGCTGTGCCGGTGGGAGAGCGGCGGGCCCGGGCGGCCGCTGCGGCTCGAATTTTTCCTGCCAGCGCCAGCGATAATTCCCCGACAGAATTCGGACCGTTGGGTTTTGCGAGCACATCGATGGCGCCGCCGCGCAGAGCCTCAATGGCAGTCCGTGATGCCGATTGCGTTAACGAACTGATGACGATCACCGGCATGGGTTGATAGTGCATGACCTTGCGCAAGAAAGTGAGGCCGTCCATGCGGGGCATCTCGACATCGAGGGTCATGACATCGGGCTTGAGTTTGAGGAGCATGTCGCGCGCGACAAACGGGTCAGGCGCGGCGCCGACAACTTCCATGTCAGGCTGCTGGTTGATGGCGTCGCGAAAAAGGCGGCAAACGAGCGGCGAGTCGTCCACCACGAGAACGCGTATCTTTCTCCCATCCGGGAATGGAATCATGTGCCTGTCCGGAAGACGATAGCCGCGGAGACCACTTCGGGGCCGATCTGAAAGTCGACGCGGTGGGCGTGGCGCAGTTGGGGCCCGGAGCGCCGTTCGGAGATCAAGGTCGCAACCGGGGACCCAAGGTCAAAGAGACTGTCGCCAGCAATTCGACTGAGGGTAGCTCCGCACATGATGTTGGCAAGCTCTTGCAGGACCTCGGCGGTCCTTTGAGCATCGGGAGTTTCTGCTCCCGCGAAAGCGGCCCCAACTTCCTCAGCCGTTTGCGACGGGAAGGAGAGCCAGAACGCGCCGTCTCGAGCTCCGTGAAATTCCAGGTCGACCTCGATGCGGGGAACGGGATACTCTGCAGGCTCATCTGCCGGAGCGTCCACCATCGTGAAGCACATCGATTCCAAGACCTCTTGGACCGATTGCGCCAACAAGGAATCCACGTCCTGGGCGCTCATTTCAGCCTGCATGGTTAACCTCCAACTCCTGTTCAATTTTTTCCCTGAGCGCCTCCGGGGTAAACGGCTTGATGAGATAGCCGCGCACACCCAATTCACGGAGGTGTTCCATGCGGGCGGTGGTCGCGTCGGTTGAGATGACAATGATGGGAAGCGTCTCGGTGATACCGTTTTCCGCGAGCTTGCGAACGAATTCTTCGCCGTTTAGACGCGGCATATTGATATCGGTAAGGATGATGTCGACCCATTCGCGATCAAGCAACTCCAAAGCCTCGATGCCATCACAGGCCTCAAGATAATCCCCCACTTCAAAGCCAGAGGCTTCGAGGGTCCGGCGAATGAACGATCGCATAGCGCTTGAATCGTCAACAATTAGAACCCGGAATGACATGTTTTTACTCCTTTCGGCACCAGTTCTTGTTCAGAATCGACCGAACTGTACCAGTGCACCTTTCCAGTTGCCATATCGAGACGAACCGTTCTCGATATGGAGCCGCCGACTTCTTCGGCATGAATGAGGACGCCAGCGGACCATAAAATTTTCTTGCAAGCCAGGTAGTTGCGCTTACCGATGTTGAAGACGCCTTGCGAATCTAGTACTTGGGCGCCGCCGATGACACGAACAACCAAGCGTTTTTTCTGGGCGCCAGCGGCGTAGGCAGCGTTAAACAAGGCAGGGATACCGGTGTCGGCGAACATAAACGGGCGCTGCTGAGCCTTTTGGCGATCAAGTGACGATTCCGGCAGCATGTAGTGCAATAGGCCGCCGACGCGGGCGATGGGATCGTAAATGGAAACCGCGATGCACGATCCGAGAGCGTGCGTTATGATGACGGACCCGGGATCCTGGGATATCTGGCAATCGGCAATTCCGACAATGAGCATAGATATGCCTACCGTGCCTCGTATCCAGGTACGAGAGCCTTTTGAAAGATGGCTGGCTGAATTGGAATCAGCGAAGGATGCTTACCAGTCATGGCGTCGGAATGACCGATGAAGAGGAATCCTCCCGGCTCGAGCTGAGTTACGAGCGACTCGACAACGCGCTGTTGTGTTTGACGATCGAAATAGATCATCACGTTGCGGCACGAGATGAGCGGGAACTGGCCGCCTAGGTGAATTGGCTCAATAAGGTTCAGTTTGCGGAATTCGATTTGATTCCGCCATTCCGGCTTAACGCGATAGAGGCCTTTCGATTCTGCCTCACCACGGAGGAAATAGCGCGGCAGCCATTCTTTCGGCAATGGGTCGAGCCGATCCCCGGAGTAAATTCCGTTGCGCGCAGTCGTCAGGGCCTTGCCGGAAATATCAGTAGCAAGAATGCGGCAAGAGTTCGAAGCTGAAAGGCCTAGTGTGTCGATAGCCGAGAAAAGAAGTGAGTAGGGCTCTTCCCCGGTTGCAGCGGCGGCGCACCAGATCCGGATCTCCTGGCGGCCCGCCAGTTTCGGAAGGATATTCCGCTGCAAGAAATCGAAATGCGCCGGCTCGCGGAGAAAGGAAGTGTGATTGGTCGAGATGGCATCGATCATTTCCATCAGGGAGTTGGTAGTACGGTCCGCCAGGAGGCGGTCTACGTATGCATCACAGGAGGACAGATTGTGAATGCGGACGAGCTTGGCGAGGCGGGAGGCGACCAGGTGCTCCTTGCCCTGCTGTAGATCGATGCCCGCCTTGTCGTAAACCAGCCGGCGGACTGCTTCAAAGGAGCGCGCGGATAACTTGGTTACGGTTGAGGAATCAGGAAGCGTTGGCGGCATGGGTGCGGTCTCCGTAAACGGCATCGATGTCGAGAATAAGTCCGACGCGACCGTCGCCCATGATGGCTCCGCCCGCAATCCCGCGCACTTTTTTTAGCGATTCGCCCAGACTCTTGATAACAACCTCCTGCTTTCCCAACATGTCGTCCACTAAGAGACAGAAACGAGACTGGCCACTTTCGGCGACGACCACGAGACTGGAGGCGGCATCGTAAGATTTCGGAGCGACGCCGAACACTTTGTGCAGACGAACCACAGGAAGCAGCGAGCCGCGAACCAGGACCATTTCCGATTTACCTTCCACCGTGAATACCTTGTCGGAAGACGGCCGGAACATTTCGCGGACCGCATAGATGGGGACTATGTAGCGTTCCTTGCCAACGGTGACAACCAGCCCGTCGATGATCGCAAGCGTCAGAGGCAACTTGATAGTGAAGATGGTCCCCTGACCGGGAGTGGACTGGATTTCGATACGTCCGCGCAGTTTTTGTACTTGCCGGCGAACCACGTCCATGCCGACGCCACGGCCGGAGATGTCGGTAACCTTGTCGGCGGTGGAGAAGCCCGGTTCAAAGATGAGATTATAGACTTCGGCGTCAGGTAAAGCGGCGCCTTCGGCCACTAAACCGCGCTCGACGGCTTTGCGGAGAATCTTTTCGCGGTTTAGTCCGCGACCGTCATCCGATAACTCAATCGTGATATGGCCCGCCTGGTGGAAGGCTTTAAGCGTAATGTGGGCAAGAGGGTCTTTTCCGGTGGCGGAGCGCTCCGCCGGCAGTTCGATGCCATGGTCGGCTGCGTTCCGGATCATGTGCATCAGCGGATCCGCGAGATCTTCGACCAACGTGCGGTCGAGTTCGGTGTCCTCGCCCGACAGATCGAGTTCCACCTGCTTGCCTGACTTGCGTGTAAGATCGCGAATTAGACGAACAGAACGACGGAAAAGCTGGCCGACTGGCACCATGCGCATGGACATGGCAGTTTTCTGTACGTCGGCAGTAATTCGCGAGAGCTGCGAAAGGTTGCGTTGCAGTTTGGGATTGGCAGCATTTGCCAGATACTCGTCATGGCGAAGAATGGATTGAGAAATGACCAGTTCGCCCACCATATCGACGAGAAAGTCCAATTTGGAGGTATCGATTTTTATGAAGCGAGCGGCTTCAGCATCAAGATTTCGATCGGAAGCGGCTGGTTTTGCGGATCGCGAAGGAGCGGCCTTGACGGCAGAATCGATTTCGGGCACCTGGTGGACAACTGCAGCCTCTGGCCTTTGGGCAGGCTCGCATGCCGGCGCCGCTGCGCTTTCCTCGTCTTGAGTGGAGGTCTCTTCATGAGCTGAATTCTGAGTTTCAGGGGAAGAGGGGGGCTCTATCCGAGTCTGTTCAGCCGAGTGCTCCTGCGATTCGACCGGTGCGGTCATCAACGCTTGCACACGATGGATCAATCCGTCACTCTGCCGCGCGGAAGGTAAGGTCCGGCCCTCGAGTTGGGCCTCGACGCGCTCGATCTCCTCATTCAGATAATCGGCGCTTTCGAGAATGACATCCACCACAGGGCCAGCGATGGCCAGCTGTCCGTTACGGGCGAGATCGAGCAGTGTTTCGACCTCATGTGCGACGGCCTGAATCGCCGGAAAATCCAAAAATCCAGCAAGTCCCTTAACAGTATGAAAGCTGCGGAAGATAGAGTGAACAGCGTCCGTATTTGCAGGATCGCTTTCGAGGGCGAGGAGCTGGCCTTCGAGCGAGGACAGATGATCGCGCGACTCGAGAATGAATTCCGCGACCAACTCCGGGTCTGACGCGAGAGAGGCGCTGGCGGCCGGTGGTGGGGCGGACGGGCTCTGCTGGGCGGGTGTAATCGCCGGTTCGCTTTGGGCTTGTTGGACTGGCTGCTCGCTAGGCGCTGGTTGAATTACCTGCTCGCTACGTGTTTGAATAACCTGCTCGCTACGCTCGAGCGCCTCCTGAAGCTTGGTGATGCTATCCAGAATGGGTGCACCGTCCAGGGCGGGCTCGCCGGCGCTATTCCGGAGGGCCTCGACCAGATGATCGGTAAGCTCCGAGACCTCGTGCCAGCTGTTTTGAGCCGCCGATTCGGAGAGCAGTTTCAGGTTGCCGATCCAGGATTCAATGATTTGCTGCTCGACGGTTTCGGCGCTGAGCATAACATGCGCGGCGATGTCGTCCACCGAGGATTGGATTTTGGATCTGGTCTCAGAGAGGCCGGGTAAGTCAATCATGGGTCTCTTTCTCCGAGAGTCTACTTGCGCAGGTGTTCCAGCCCGCTAATCTCTGTGGCGGTCAGAACTTGTTCGATATCGATCAGGATTTTCACCCGATCGCGAACCTTCGCCATCCCGAGTATGTAGCCGAGGTCCTGTCCGGTACCGAATTTGGGAGTGTCTTCTATTTCCGAGCCGTTCAGTGTGATTACTTCGGAAACGGAGTCCACCACGACGCCCATGAGCATAAGACCGTCCTCGCCACGAACTTGCACGACCACGATGCAAGTACGCTGTGTATACTCGATTTCCGGCATTCCGAATTTGGTGCGCAAGCAAATGACCGGCACGACTTTACCGCGCAGGTTTATGACGCCTTTAATGTGCGGTTCGGTCTGGGGCACATAGGTAATGTCTTGCAGTCCCATGATTTCGCGGACTTGCAAAACACGAATTCCAAATTCCTCACTGGCAAGGGAAAAGGTGAGATACTTCCCCGACCGGCTCTGGGCGCGCGGAACGGCGGCATCGATCAGGATCCCGTCTTTGGCGTGGTCCTTAGCTTGTTCTTTTCTGGTTTCTGCGAAATTGGCGGTCGAGGGCATAGTGGTCTCTCTTCAAGGCTGTTTAGAAACTGCTGAACGTCTGAGACTGAGTGTTGTCCATCGGCAGGAACTCTTCATGCTCGGCGGACTCGATGGTTTCAAAGGTCTTCACGGGCTCTCCCTTTGAGGGCGCTGAATGGATATAGGACTGCTGAGTAACGTGTGAAGCGGCCGCCGGGGTAGCGGAGTAACTCGCGGAAAAACCCGCCAGAGCCTGCAGACTTAGAATGCTGTTCTGAAAGGATCGGGCCTGCTCGCCCAATTCCTGGGAGGCAGCTGCGCTCTCCTCGGCGCCGGCCGCTGTTTGCTGGGTGATCTTGCTTACGTGCAAGATAGCCTGCGACACCTGCGCGATGCCTTGCGCCTGCTGGCGGCTCGCTTCTTTGACGTCCTGGAGTAAGTTGCCGACATGGCCGGCTCCCTCCGTGATTGCCTTGATGACGGTGGCAACCTGATCGAGTTTTTGGCTGCCCTGTTGGGTGTTCTCAATCGCTTCCTCAATCAGCAAAGCGGTGTCCTTTGCGGCGACCGCGGAGCGTAGGGCGAGGTTTCGGACTTCGTCGGCGACTACCGCGAAACCCATGCCCGCATCACCGGCCCGGGCAGCTTCGACGGCTGCGTTCAAAGCAAGAATATTGGTCTGGAAGGCGATTTCATCAATGGTCCGGTTGATCTTGGCTACCTTCTCGCTCGACGCCTTGATGGCGTCCATGGACGCAATCATGTCTTTCAGAGCGATGTTGGACCGGCTGATTTGACCCGATGTATCGACCATCATCGAGCTGGCGCGGGCTGAGTTTTCGGAATTGCGCGACGTCATGGCATTCATTTCCTCAACCGACGATGAGATTTCCTGCAGTGACGCCGCCTGCTGCGACGATCCGTTCGAGAGTGTTTGGCTGGACGCGGAGACCTGAGATGCGGAGGTAGCCAGACGTGCAGCGTTGTTCTGGAGATTGCCGACAATACTGGTTAGTTCCCGCGCTACTTTCTTCCGTGAATACAGACAAATCAGAACGCAGAGGAGGAGGGCTACGCCCGAAACGGTCCAGAGTCCAACCAGGCTCGATTGGGCACTCTGTCCACCACTAGTCGCGAGTTGGGATGCGCTGGCGAGACGCAGCGATGTCCGTTGCTGCTCCAGATCTGCGAGCGTGTCAAAAGCAGGGATGAAATGTTTCCGGAGTGCGTCCAGTGCGTCGTCTTTCTTCCCCTGGCGGTTCAGTTCGGAGACCTCGGTAACAGCAGACGACAATTGGTCAAATGAGGCTTCGAACTTGCGATTTAAGTCGCGGTCCTGACTATCGGCCGGCACTTTGCCATATTCGTTCTCCTGCTGGCGAAGCGCTTGCATCGCAGTGTCAATATCTCGATCGTAGGAATGAGCTTCGGCCTGATCTTTAGCGGAGGTCTGGAGCAAAATCAGCTTTCGTAAGTCAAAGAGCGGCCGATCCATTGCGGTGAGCTGTGCGAGCGCGGGAAGGGGCCTATTGGCCAGAGAATCTACTTTCCCGGCCAGGTTGCCGATGGCCAGAATGGAAAGAATGGCCAGAATTCCTGTCACGGCGCCCATTACGGCGACGGGGATAGTGATATATTGCGCGATTGTTTTGTTTCTCATCTCGATTAGGGGCGTCAGGCGGTTCGTCTGCGAGCGCATATCCAGCGCATTCAAGAGAGCTATCGGACGCGCGGCGGGAAAACTTGAGGGAGCTTAGTGAAAAGCGCGCAATCCCAGGATTTGGGGCGTGCCTGGGTTCGTTCAGAGAGAAAAGTTTGGCAAGAAAGTTCCTAGGGATATGGAATAGCAGACGGGCGTAAGAGCGGGCTCGCCCGCAGGAGAGATCAGCAATTAGCCACCAGCGATTAGTTGCCAGCCTATAGCGATCAACTTGCAGCGTTGGTCGGTTTGGAGGGCAATGTTGGTAATACGAAGGCTAAGTGGAGATTGAGAGATGAAATTGAAACGAACTGTGATCGTGGCAGGAATGGCGGCCATTTGTACGCTGGGCTTCGCTGGGCAGATGAAGGATCCGATGATTGGCGGCGCGGAAATGTATCCGAATAAGGATATTATCGACAACGCAATCAACTCAGATGACCTCAGTACTCTGGTTGCGGCGGTGAAGGCTGCTGGACTGGTACAGACACTGAAAGGACCGGGGCCATTCACGGTATTCGCTCCAACCAACGCAGCGTTCGAGAAGTTTCGGCAGGCGGGATCGAAACGCTGCTGAAGCCGGAAAACAAGGCTCAGTTAGTTAACGTGCTGACCTATCATGTCGTGCGGGGCAGGTCAGTTCGAAGCAGTTGGTCGAAATGGTCAAGAAGGGGGACGGGAAAGCGGCGCTAAAGACAGTCGAGGGTGGAGCCTTAACGGCGGTGATGGACGGCAGCGATGTGCTCATCAAGGATGAGAAGGGCGATACGGCGAGGGTAACGATCAGGGACCTGTATCAGAAGAACGGAATCATTCACGTGGTGGATACCGTGCTATTACCGCACTAAGGGCGAGCAAAGGCTCTGGCCTTTATTTTTTAAGGAACGGACGGATCATGTTGAAGACGTCTTCCGCGACGATTTTGTTGCCGTTTCCGTTTGGATGTATGCCGTCTGGCTGCATCAGGTTCGGGCCGCGGTAGACGTGCACGAGTAAGAACGGCATAAGCGGCAAGTTATATTTTTTGGCTAATTCCGGAAACATAGCTGTAAATGGCTGAACATATTCGGGGCCATAGTTCGGCGGGAGGGTGATTCCGGCGAGAACGATCCGGAGTCGGGCGCTTTTCAAGCGGGCGATCATCTCATCCAAGTTGGCTTTGGAGGATTGAACGGGGACGCCGCGGAGGCCGTCGTTGCCACCGAATTCGAGGACGACGAGGGCCGGATGAACAGCGATGACGTTGTCGATGCGGGCAAGCCCGTCGGTAGTGGTGTCGCCGCTGACGCCCTGGTTATCGACCCGATAGTGGTAGCCGCGCTGATCGAGAAGATCCTGCAGATCGGCTGGATAGCTTTTGCCCGCAACGCCCTGCGTAAGGCTATCGCCAAAGGTGACGATGACGGGGCGACGATCGGGAGAAGCTTCCGGCGGCGCCGGTGGCGGAGAACTGGGCGCCGGTGTTTCGGAGACGGTGGAGGCGGATTCCGAAGGAGAAGGCTTGGTTCCGCAAGACGAAGCAGTGAAGGTCGCGCAAACACAAATTGCAACAATGGTTTTGAGGGGCAAAAGCCGCCGCTGCTTGGGATGGCGGGCTAGCGTCCACATTTCATTCACATCCTAAAGATTGACATGTCTACATCCACAACACAGCTTTACTCGGTGGAGGTTCTCGACGTATCGAAAACGATTCAAAATGCGACGACCAAAGTGAATATTCTGCGGAATGTCGCATTCCGCGTACCGCAAGGCCAGTTTTTAGCCATTATGGGGGCGTCGGGAAGTGGAAAGAGCACGCTGCTTGGGCTGCTGGCCGGCCTTGACACGGTCACGTCGGGACGGATCGTGCTGGACAGCGAAGACATTACAAATCTGAAGGAAGACGATTTGGCGCGCCTGCGGGGGCGGAAAATCGGGTTCGTATTTCAGTCTTATCAATTGGTGCCGACCCTGACTGCGAAGGAGAATATTCTGCTGCCGGCGGAATTAACCGGCTTGCGAGGGGATTGGGAGTTACGAGCGGGCGAGTTGCTGGAGAGGGTCGGACTAAGCAACCGGGGGCACCATTATCCGATACAACTTTCGGGCGGTGAGCAGCAGAGGGTGGCTTTAGCGAGGGCATTTATTATCAAGCCTCCGATTCTGATGGCGGATGAACCGACGGGCAACCTGGACAGCCAGAATGGGCAGCACGTTTTGGATCTGCTGTTGCAGATGAACCGGGAGGAGCGGACGACCTTGATTCTGGTGACGCATGACCGCAGGCTGGCCGATTACGCGGATCGCATTATCACGTTGCGCGACGGTCAGGTGCTGAGCGACGAATTGGCTGCACAGCCGGTGGAAGCGTAAGGCAAGTGTTCACCGGAACGGCTTCAAAAATTGCTTGGCGGGAGTTGCATGCCGCGCCCGCGAAGTTTCTCTTCGTCATTGTGGCGGTGGCGGTGGGAGTGGGGGCGTTGAGCGGCGTGAAGGGCTTCGGGTCTGCGTTCAAAGGCATGCTGCTGCGCAATGCCAAGCAACTGATCGCGGCGGACCTGCAGGCGCAGATTTATCAAGATCCGAGTCCGGAAGAAGTGCAGAAAGTGGAGCGGATTGGTGAACGCAATGGCCAAGTGACGCGGGTTACCGAGACCGTTTCAATGGCCGTTGCCGGGCGTGGGCGCGTGCCGCAGATGGTTTCCGTGAAAGCGGTGGATCCGCATGTGTATCCGTTCTACGGCAAGATGACCATTGAGCCGAATAAACCGCTGGCAGATCTGTTGAGGGACGACACGGTGGTGGTCTCTCCGGAGTTGTTGCTGCGGATGAGGACGCGACCGGGAGAGATACTGCGTCTGGGCGGAAAGGAGTTCCGCATTGCCGGGACACTGGTCACTGAACCGGACCGGTTGGCATCGGGATTTGGACCGGGCATGCGCGTATTGATGACGCGGGGCGGATTGGAGCGAACGGGGCTAATTCAATTTGGAAGCCGCGCGGCGCAGCGGTTCCTGTTCAAGCTGAAGCCCAACACAAACCTGGATGCGATGAAAGCGGATCTGAAAGCAGTGTTGCCGCGAGTATATATGAGTGACTACCGCGAGGGTGACCCGGCTGTAAGTAAGAGCATCGATAATTCGACCACGTTCCTCAGCCTAATTAGCTTAATTGCATTAATTGTGGGTTCGCTGGGCGTGGCGATGGCGATGTATTCGCACTTACAGCAGCGAATGGACACGATCGCGGTGATGAAGGCGATCGGAGCGCGTGCCGGGCAGGTGATTTCGATTTACCTGATTCAGACATTGTGGCTGGGTATAGCCGGCGGATTGGTGGGCGTGGCTATTGGAGCGGCGGTGCAGAAATCGTTTCCGATTTTGATTCAAAGAGTATTTGCGCTGCTGCCGCAGGTGGCTTGGGACTGGTCATTCAGCGTGCAGGGCATGAGCGTCGGGGTTCTCGCGACACTGCTATTCACGTTGCCACCATTATTGAGCATCCGGAATGTTAGGCCAAGCTTGGTGTTTCGCCGCGATATGCCGGACGCAGCGGTTAGCGCGCGAAAACAGTGGCGGAATCGGGTGCCGGCAGCGGTGCTGGTTGTGGCTATGTTGGGTGGCTGGTATGGGATTGCGGTGTGGTTGAGCGGTTCAGCGAAGATGGGCTTTTATTTCGTGGCGGGGCTCTGCGCGAGTGTTCTGCTGCTCGGTGCGGTAGCGTCTTTGTTATTGGCGGCGCTGCGGCGAATCGTGCGGGCAAGCGGAAGATCGCTACCCTCTTCGTTCCGCCATGGCTTCGCGAATCTTTATCGGCCCGGGAATCAGGCGCGTTCGGTATTGGTGGCGCTTGGCGTGGGTGTCATGTTCACCTTGACGACTTATCTGCTGCAAGCGACGGTGCTGCGCGAAGTGACGAGCGAAGGACCGGGCCGTTCGGGCAACTTATTCCTGCTGGATGTACGCAACTTACCGGGAGTTACTAAGTTGGTTGAAGGAGCGCCAGGCGTGACGGGTAAGTTGCAGTTCGTCGGTTATATGGTCGCGCGGATGGTCGAGAAAAATGGAGTACCGGCGGACCGATTGCAGTTGGCTCGCGAGCGGCGGGACCAATTGCAGACGGTGCGCATCACGACGGCAGAAGGAAAGCCAGAGACGTTGGATGTGAAAGAGGGCCAGTGGTGGAACAAGTCCAGCAATGTGATGCAACTGGCGGTTTCCGAAGACGCGGTGCGGTGGTTCCACTTGCGGCTGGGAGACATTCTGACGTTTCAGGTTGCCGGAAAGAGTGAAACAGCTCGCGTAGTCGCAGTGTTCCGGCGGTCGGGCCGCGCGCCGGTGCGTTATGACCTTGTGGCGCCGAAGAATTCCCTGACTGGATTGCCCGTTGTTTACTATGGGGCGGTGCACGTGGATCCGCCGAAGATTCCGGAGGTCGAGGAGGCGCTGTTCGATAATTTTCCGACCGTTACGGTGATGGATCTTGCGGATGTATTGAAGCGGATACAGGAGGCGGTGGACCAGGTTGCACTGGTCATTCGATTCCTGGCGGCGTTTGCGATTCTCGCGGGCGTCATCATCTTGTCCTCAAGCGTCGCGGGCACGCGTTACCGGCGAATTCGCGAAGTGGCTGTTTTGAAGACGCTTGGGGCGACGAAGCGCCGCATTACGAGCATTTTCTCGATCGAATTTTCAATTCTGGGCATGGTTGCGGGGCTGGTGGGCGGACTGCTGGCGAACTTTTTCACGAAGATCGTGGCGGAGAAATTTATCGAAGCGACGTTTGATTTTGACTGGCTGTCGTTGCTGCTTGCGATGGTGGGAACGGCGTTGTTGGCGAATGCCGCGGGGTGGCTGGCGAGCGCGCGCATATTGGATCAGAGGCCGTTAGAGGTGTTGCGGGGCGAGTAACGCATGGTTGAACAATTCTCCGATCTGCCGATGAAGACGTGGCTCGCCTAAGCCACCGTGAATCAAACAGACGAACACAGACATCCTTTAAGGGCACGGAATGCGTCGAGGTTAACCGCTCAATCGGTGCGGGTCAAGGGAATGTTCGAAGTCTTGATCTCCACGTGGCCATCGTCGCCGAAGTAGCCTCTCGCGATGAGGAGCATTAGGACGCTTTGCCACGACAACTCCCGATCCAGTGTCGGGCCAATGGTGATTGACACTATTGGCAACCTATTTCCCGGCTGTTTTTCTGTTTTTATATACGGGATAACCGTTCGATTTGAGGGCCGGAAAGACAGATCGAGATTGGCACCGGACTGGACGATAATTCTCCACTCTTTCTCGGACTCAAAGCCGGGATGCTTGAACCGGCTTGCCGATAGTGCCGCATTATCCGCGATTGCGGTGGCACAATGGGCGATCTGGGATTGAGCAGAATCCGAGGAGAGTAGACTCGCGTACCTGTAGAAGGCGAATTTGAAGAGGCGTCGCTGCTCCACCTCTGAGTAAAGAATTCTCGCTAAATTCGGTTCGGTATCGTCGCCAAGAGAAAGAGAGGGCATCAGTGAAAGTGGTGGACGTTGAACGAGCGCCGTGAGCGCTGATTCCAGGCTCTTCCGGTCGAAGCCAATTGAGAATCCAGAACCCCAAGCCCCATACGTCTTCCATTGCGTCAGAAGGTTATCCTCTGCACAAAAACATGTTACATATGGCCCCCAAACGCTAGGCCGATGTCGATCCTCCAGTGCCTCACACGCCAATTTCATCTCGAGAGACCCCTCGGCACTCTCCGCGATGATCTCCTTGAGAATCTGCCGCTGGATTTCTTCAGCATGCCGAAGTTCGGAGCTGTCGTTGAGGTATCGGATATCTGTTGCCCAGAGTTGACCTTCCGTCAGAATGCCTATGAGGCCTTTGGAATCTGTGTAGTGATAAAGAACGGGCAAATCGCTCGCGTCGGAGCCCTCCACCGCGCGAGCGGACGACATCTCTAGGTCGAACTCTACCAACTTCCTTCTGAAGATGTCCTCCGGCTCTACTTGCTTGCTCACGCGTTTGAGCGTAGCAAAGATCGGCTCGGCTAGCCTCTGTTCCTATGCGCGAACCATGAAGGCGGCAGCGGTGAGTAACGGATTTCATAAAAGATTTTTACCCGGCTAAGTATTTGAGATCGCTCCGCCATGCCTCGTTGGCGCGCATCGGAGATTTACAGACCGCGCCCACACGGGTCTAGCTTAAGAATCGATGAATAAGCTGGATTTGACGTTGCGGCTGGCACGGGAGTCGCACCGATCCCGTGGAAAAGCGGCCGATGCCGTCGATAACCTCGTTTACGAGCTGTTGAAAGACTTGAAGCAGGCGGGGCCGGCGACGCCGAAGCCGAAGCCCGATCCTAAACGGAGCGGAAACCGGAGAAGCAGCGCGTGACACACCGCAGGCGCAGTAAGCGACTGCTGGAGTTAGTGGGAAGGTGTCTACGCGAGGGTTCCGCGGTGGAGATCGATGGAATTGGCAGGTTCCGGCTGGATGAGGAGAACCACATACGGTTTGAACCGACGGGGCGGCCGCGCGTGTTTCTGGCCTACGCGGAGGAAGACCGGACGGATGTTCGGGACATCTACGACGCTTTGCAAGAGGCGGGTTTTGAGCCCTGGATGGACGTGTGCAATTTGCTGCCGGGGCAGAACTGGCCACGGGCGATTGAGCATGCGATTGAGACGTCGGACTTTTTCCTGGGGTGCTTTTCGCGACGATCTTCGAGCAAGCGCGGTCACTTTCAAACCGAATTGCGGTACGCGCTGGAACTGGCGAACAAGGTTCCATTAGACGACATTTTTCTGGTCCCGGTGCGGTTGGACGATTGCGCTGTGCCGAGACATATTTCCCGGAAAACGCAGTATGTGGATCTGTTTCCGGATTGGCATCGTGGGATGGACCAACTGGTCGGCATGATGCGGGAACAGGAACGCCAGCAGCGGGCGCGGTTGTTGAGCTAAGTTTTGTTACCGATCTTTTCGAGGCGGCGTTTGGCGTCGCGGCCTTCTTTAGAATCGGGCGATATTTGAACCACTCTTTGGAAGGCAGATCGGGCGTTGGTCAAGTTCTCTAATTTTTCTTCAGCCTCACCAAGGTGATAGAACGCCTCGGCGGAATTGGGGTCCCATTTGGTGGCTTCGACATAGCGATCCGCGGCGGCACGGTACTTTCCCTTCCGCATGTAGAAGTTGCCCACTTTCATTTCGTGGGCGGACTGGATGGGGTTGAAGGAGTACGTCTTGGGCGCGACGTTTTCGTCTTCCTCGGGGGGAAGATCCTGGGGATTGGGTTTGGCGGCCGGGGGCTGTTGAGTTTGCGGGCTGGGTCTGTTCGCAGTCTGCGGGTAAACGATGGCAGCGGACAGGGTTCCCAGGAATAAAGCAGAACACAACGCGCGTGTCACAATTGGATTATAGCTGCCATGGAACTTCGAGAGAAAGTTGCGCAGCTTCCCACCGAGCCAGGCGTTTACCTCTACAAAGATGCGGACGGAAAGGTTCTGTACGTCGGGAAGGCGAAGAATCTTCGCAGCCGGGTCCGCAGTTACTTCAACGAAGACCGGCTAGCTGATGTTAAGACGGGAAGCCTGATTGCCGAAGCGCGCGACATTCATTTTATAGAGGTCGATAACAACAAAGAAGCGCTGGCGCTTGAGAACAACCTGATCAAGCAGTACAAGCCGCGGTTCAATATACTGCTGCGCGACGACAAGACTTATCCATACGTCAAGTTGACTAATGAACGGTTTCCGCGGGTGTACGTGACACGGAGGATCCTGAAGGATGGGGCGACGTATTATGGGCCCTACTTTCCAGGGAATCTAGCGCACCGGTTGGTGCACTTCATTCACCGGCATTTCAAAGTGCCGTCTTGCAAGCTCGATTTCTCGCGGCGGCACACGCATCCATGCCTGCAATACCACATACATCGATGCCAGGGACCCTGCGTGGAGGGTCTGACCAACGACGCGGCGTATCAGGCGGCTGTGCGGGATGTTCGCCTGTTTTTAGAAGGGCGGCATCGCGATTTGGCCGATGAACTGGAAGCGCGCATGGCGGAGGCGGCTGACGAGATGCGTTTCGAGGAGGCGGCCAGTCTTCGGAACCTGATTACAACCGTGCGGGAGATTGAGCAGAAGCAGAAGATGGACGCGGTGGAAGGCGAAGATATCGATATATTCGCGTACCATGCCGAACCGCCGCTAGTCGCCGTGAATCTGTTTCACCTGCGCAGGGGCAAGATTGTGGATCGCCGCGAGTTTTTCTGGGAAGACCAGGACGATTTTGACGCGCCAGAGCTGTTTGAGGCGCTGCTGCGGCAGGTGTATCTGAACCAGCAATACGTTCCGGGCACGATTCACGTACCGGCCGATTTCGAATGGCGGAGTGAGTTGGAGGATCTGTTATCGGATTTGCGAGGCCGGAGAGTGGAAATCCATACGCCACAGCGGGGTTCGAAGAAGGCCTTGCTAGCGCTGGTCGAAATGAACGCTAAACATAGCTTCGATCAGCGATTTCGCGTGTTGAAGCCGTCCTCGAAGGCAATTCAAGGGGCCTTGCAAGACGCACTGAATCTGCCGGAGGCGCCGAAGCGCATTGAGTGTTTCGATATTTCTCACATTCAGGGGACGGACAAAGTGGCGAGCATGGTGGTTTGGGAAGACGGCAAGATGAAGAAGTCCGACTACCGCAAATTCATCATTCGCACTGTTGTGGGAAACGACGATTTCGCGTCCATGCGGGAAGTGATCACGCGGCGGTATGGACGATTGCAAGAAGAGAAGAAGGCATTTCCGGGGCTGGTGTTAGTGGACGGAGGTTTGGGCCAACTGCATGCAGCGGCGGCGGCTTTGGAGGATATTGGCGTGACATACCAGCCGCTCGCTTCGATTGCCAAGCGCGACGAATGGATTTATGTGTACGGGCAGGAGGATGAGCCCATCATCCTGGACAAGTTTTCACCGATTCTGCATTTGGTGCAGACGATCCGGGACGAGGCTCACCGTTTCGCGGTGACGTTCCATCGAACACGGCGAAACGCGGCGCGGTTGACGTCGGAATTGCACGATGTAAAAGGCATTGGCCAAAAGACGGTGGAGAAACTGCTGCGGACGTTCGGAAGTCTGGAACGCGTGAGGCAGGCGAGCAACGAAGAGCTGGCGGCGGCTGTTGGGAAAGCCGCGGCAATGCGGGTCCGTAGCTATCTGGGGACACCGGGCGCGACGGCAGCGAGTCTAGTCCAATTGGTGGCGGCGCTTGATAATCCGGCGCAGGTCAAGTGAATCTCAGATGCCTTTGAACAAGCGTGCGGCGAGCGCATCGGGCAATCCGGCGGCACGAATTTCTTCGGCGGTTTTCTCAACTGGATAGGCAACTCGGCGGAACTCCACAGTGCGATTTTCCGAATCGTAGATGGCGTAGGCGGCCCGTGGATCGCCATCGCGGGGTTGACCGACAGATCCGGCGTTGATGAGGTAGAGGGTGTCGGGCTCAAGCTGCAGAACCGATTCGGCGGAGTCGCGGCGGACTGGGCCAATAGCGGTGACCCGGAACCGGCGGAAGTAGAATCCGCCCTGCAGATGAGTATGTCCGAAGAAGGCAAGCGGTAGTTCGAATTCGGCGAAGCAGGCGGTGGCTTCGCGAGGGCGGATGATGTATTCGTCTTCGTCAAGCGGCGCACCGTGCCAGATGTGGAAATGCTCCAGCTTGACGGGCCCTTGCTGCAATTCGCGTAAGTACGACAATTCATTCTCATCAAGATTGCCGCGGGTCCACTTAGCGGCGGCCTGCGCAATGGGGTTGAACCAGTCCAGGTCGTCGATGCCACAGACGACCTTGTCGTGATTGCCACGAATTACGGAGGTACAATTTGCCCGGGTCCAGTCGACCACCTGAGCAGGATGCGGATTGTAGCCGACTAAGTCACCACAACAGATAATTTGGTCGAACTTTCCGGCCGCAGACTCGAGAACAGCCTCCAGCGCGTACCAGTTTGCATGGATGTCGCTAAGTATCAGGAATTGCACAGACGTATTAGGGTAATTTCGGGAGGCGCGCCTATGCGTACTGGCATGCCAATAGTACCAAGCCCTGAAGTTACATAGATGGAAGAGTCAGGTTGCGTATAGAGGCCCTTGGTGTAGGGCGTGAAGAAGTCGGTGATATTCAGATTTTTTCCAAGAATTTCAAAGTTAATTTGGCCGCCATGGGTATGGCCGGAAAGAGTCAGGTCGAAGCCCTTCTGCGCGGCGATTGGGAACACATCGGGACTATGCGATAGCAGTAAGTTGAATGACGAGAGGTCGACCAGCGGCTCGATGCCTTGTAAGTAGGGATGATTCCGGCGCTGGTAATCGACGCCGACCAGATTCATGTTGCTCGCGCCGAACTTGAGTTTGACAGCCTGGCGACGCAGGAAAGTCATTCCGAGTAACGCGGCCTGGCGTTGGACGTAGCGCTCAACATTGGCGAAGGCTTCATGATTGCCCATGCAGCCCCAAATCCCGGAGGCGGCCTTCAGGCGGCTAAGTTGCTGGAGGCAGGCGTCGAGCGGATCGTATTCGTCCGTAATCAGGTCGCCTGTGATGAAAGCCAGGTCGGGCCGAAGCTGGTTGGCGGCATCAACAACGCGAGCGACATCAGCAACCGTGAAAAATGCGCCGGTGTGGAAATCGCTCACTTGTAACAGCCGCAGGCCTTGGAGATCTTTTGGGAGACCAGTTATGGGCACGTCCACTTCGCGGATATGGAAATCTTTTCGGGTGATGAACCCGGTCGCTAATGCCAGGGCTGGAGCGGCGCAGGCAGCAGCAGTGGCGGTGCGCAGAAAATGCCGCCGCTCGGAATGGAAAGCAGGTACGCGGCTGCGAATGAATACGCAAACGGCCGTCCCGATGATGCCGAAGAAGATCACCGTAATCATGACGGGAATCCATGCGGCGCGGTACTCAGCGGGGAACATACGGCGGACAGCGGGAATTAGATTTTCCTCGACGGAAAAGTAACTGATCAGCAATAGAAAAACGGCAGAAAGCGAGACGAAGTAGGGAACGCGCCAACGTTTGGCCAGCCAGACGAGAGCGAACGCGCCCAGAGTAGCGATGATGGCGCCTGGAACGTCCGCGATCGGCAGGAACTTTTCATAGCCCACGCTCTATTGTATCGGCCAAGTTGTGAAAAACATGCGAACCGCATTAGTACTACCCACAGGCATAGAGCCTTGCAGGGGAGAGTGTAAGGTCCGGTATAGTTATCGAACCGGAGGAGCAAAGCAGCCGGCGTCCTTCCCCCGGGCGCCGATGTGCTGGGGTTTGGCGAAGGCATAGCTCGCCGACATAGCGGCAACCGGGCAACCGGTCCAGTACAATGCAAGACAATGTCACTAGTTGTCGTCGGATCAGTTGCTTATGATGCAATTGAAACACCACATGGCAAGCGGGAACGCGCGCTGGGAGGTTCCTGCACTTATATCGCGCTGAGCGCGGCTTATTTCACTAAAGTAGGAATCGTCGGGGTCGTTGGAGATGATTTCGATAAAGAAGATCGCGAGCTTCTGGGCGGCAAAGGCGTGGACCTGGAGGGATTAGAACAGGTTCCAGGAAAGACATTTTTTTGGTCGGGCGTGTACTCGGCCGACATGAACGATCGGACAACGCTCAAGACGGATCTCAACGTATTTGCGAATTTTCAGCCAAAGCTGCCGGCGTCGTATTTGAATAGACCCTATTTGTTGCTCGGCAATATTCAGCCGCAATTACAGAAGGAAGTGCAAAGCCAAATGACCGGCTTGCGTTTCGCAGGCGGCGACACAATGAATTATTGGATCTCGAGCGTTCCGGACCAGTTGCGCGAAACGATTCGGACTTGGGATTTTCTGCTGATTAACGATAGTGAAGCGCGGATGCTGGCGGGCGAGAGCAATTTGCGAAGGGCAGCCAACAAGATCCTGGACATGGGGCCAAACACGCTAGTGATCAAGCGCGGCGAATACGGCGCGGTGCTGTTCCGCCGCGATACGCTTTTTATGGTTCCGGGATATCTGCTGGAGGATGTTTTCGACCCGACTGGCGCGGGAGATTGTTTTGCAGGCGGATTTGTGGGTTATCTGGCAGAGCGCGGGTTCGATTTAAAAAATCAACATATAGACATACACGAATTGCACCGCGCGGTGATTTATGGCTCCGTTCTGGGCAGTTTCTGCTGCGAGGAATTCGGCGTGGAGCGGTTTCGCAGTCTCACGCGCGAGCAGATAGACAGGCGGTTTGAAGAATTCCGGCGATTCACTGAGTTTTGACCGTCGGCTGCAGGGGCTTGGGAGCTTGTACGTCCGGAACCGCTTGCTAACGCGCAGCTCAGAAGCGGCCGGGGTACGCGAGCGTATGCAAATAACGGTGAGTCGCGCACGGACTGCGAGGGAAGGCCTGATCGTGTTCGGGCTGCTGGTCTTGCTAGTCACGATAGCGGCAGCGTGGTTTTTCCGACAGGGCTATGTGCTGTATTACGGGGATGCGCAAGCGCACCTGAATATAAGCCGGAGTATCTTGGATTCACGCACGCCGGGCTACGACCAGTTGGGCACGGTGTGGCTGCCGCTGCTTCACGCCATTTGCATACCCTTTGTGCAGAACGATCGGTTATGGCAGACGGGATTGGCCGGCACGATCCCGGTTGCATGTTGTTTTGCGGTCGCGGGCACATTTTTCTATTTGGCGGCTCGAGAAGCATATGCCAGCATTATGGCCGCCGCGGTGATGGTGGCATGCTTTGCGTTGAATCCCAACATTTTATATCTGGCTTCTATTCCGATGACAGAAGTCATTTTTCTTGCTGGCTTGGCGCTCTTGTTATTCGCTCTGGTGCGTTTCCGAAGGACACAGGAGCGAAGTTTGATTCTGTTGGGCGTGGCGGCCAGTTGGTCGATGAGCCTGACGCGGTACGACGGATGGTTTCTGATCCCATTTGCGGGGTTGGCCTTCGCGCTTTTTGCGAGACAGAATAGGTTGGGCATTTTGATTGCCTTTGGAGCTTTGGCTAGTCTGGCGCCGCTGTACTGGATGGGTCATAATCGCTGGGAAACGGGCGATGCGCTGGACTTTTATCGGGGTCCTTATTCGCCGGCTGCGATACAGGCTGGGCGGCCGTATCCTGGTTATCACGATTGGAAGCTGGCGTTTGAATATTACGCCGCAGCGGGACGTTGGTGTACCGGGAGGCCGCTCATCTTTCTGGGTGTGATCGGAGCGGTATGCGCGATTCGGAAGCGTTGTGTGATGCCGGTCCTATTTCTGATGCTGACGCCCCTCTTCTATGTGTGGAGCATGCACTCCTCGGGCGGCTCTCCGATACACGTTCCAGACCTTCCGCCGTACACCTACTACAACACGCGATATGGCATCGCGGTGCTGCCGCTGTGTGCCATGGCCGCGGGTGCGATTGTGGTTGCCTCACCTTTGCGATGGCGCCGATGGGCGTTTTTGCTGCCCCTGGTGAGCATTTTGGGTTGGGTGATGCCGCTGTCGCGGGATGGTTGGGTTTGCTGGAAGGAATCGCAGCAAAATTCGATCGCACGGCGGGAGTGGACGGAAAAGGGAGCTCAGTTTGTAAAAGTAAATTATCGCTCCGGACAAGGCATTCTAGCGTCGTTCAGCGACATTACCGGGATTTTTTGCGCATCACGGCTCCCGCTACTCGAAACATTGCACGAAGGAAACGGACCGGCGTGGCTCGCGGCGGTGTCGCGGCCCGATTTAGTGCACACGCAGCTTTGGGCC
>DATBEF010000107.1:0-8277 GCA_036269625.1 Bryobacteraceae bacterium
ATCGTGAGGTGACCGATAACCATTTTGCCGTCGCGGGTGGCTTTGCCAGTCGCTGCAAAAGCGCTGCAACGAGCGTTTGGTGGAACGTAGCCCATCTCCTTCCAATCCGGAGCATGGAAATCCAAGGTTTCCAAACCTGTCGGCGTCAGAGGCAATGCGGCGCGCAGGTCTGAAATCTCAGTCGAAGAGTTAATGGTCACGATATCGACCAGATCCAACTTTCGGCCATCGATACGAACTCCCGCTGCGCTAGCGCCCTCGGCAATGCCTCGCATCTCTTCAAGCAGTTCACGATCGTAACCGCGCAGGAAAGCGGCATTGGCCATGATGCGGCCCTGCTCCCAGGCAGTCTTGGTATCGCCCCCGAAAGATGCTATACAGCGAGTTATGTAGGAGCTGATCTCATCGGCCATCAGAAACCCGTGCTGGTACCCGCGATCATAAGGTTTGCCTTCAACGTGCAAATAGATCCAGCCGCCGGATGGATACCGGTAACCTGGCCCAAGCGCCCGCACAGACGCGGCCTTGGGAAATGCCGAGTTCGGCGAGCTTTCGTCTAAACTGACGCCCTGAAACCACGCGTCACCGTGGAAAGATCCGGTATTGCCCACGCTCAGGACGATGTTGTCGCTTGCACGAGTGGCCGTGAATTCGAGTTGCACGTGTGTCCAATCGCGGGTAGCCCCGACGGAGGCTGAGTGCATGTCCCAAGGCATCGACGCCATGGATAATGCCGCGCCTACGGCAATGGGAGTGCGGCCGCTATCGGTCACATGCAGGGCGTTGGTCTTGATCCACCCGCTCAGCAGATAGCGCTTGCCAATAGTCAGTTCGACAGATTTTGAAAGGATGTAGGCATCGGAGCCGTTGCTGGACTCTACTCGGAGTGATGGTTGCGAGTTATGTTCCACGGCGTCGTCGCGAACCGCTTTGCCGCGCAGGGTATCCCAGGACGCCTGCGACGAACCAACGGCGAAGTTATAGTTCCGCGCGAACCCGCCTGAACATAGGGACAGCGAGAGTAATACCAGAATGCAGCTACGCATGGTACTCCTTTTGGGTCTAGCATACCAGCGCAGAGGGGCTCCCGGTGAAAAGATCGCGCTCCGAAAACCTCGGTTGTACACTGAAACTCGCCTTCCTCTCACAGACCGTAAGAGAATGGCCTCATGGTTACACCGAAGTTGAATGACGAGGAATTGCGGACGGCGCTGTTCGAGTTGAAGGACTGGTCGTTGCGAAATGGCAAACTGCATCGCGATTTTAAATTCGCCGATTTCGTCCATGCATTCGGATTTATGGCGACCACAGCGATCGCGATTGAAAAAAGAAATCATCATCCGGAGTGGTCCAACGTCTATAACCGGGTTACGGTGGATCTGACGACCCACGATGCGGGCGGAATTACGCGCAAGGACGTGGAATTGGCGCAGTTGCTGGATATGGTGGCAGCTAAGCTCGCATGACGGTAGCGGGGCTGCTACTGCTGGCGCTTGCGGCGCAGGTTCAGGGGCAAGACGCAGGCCAGAAGCCGCAGGACCAATATCCGCAACTTGATGCGCAAATCGAAGATGCCGTGAATACGGGCCTCATTCCCGGGGCGGTCCTGCTAATCGGCCGCAATGGCCAAATTCTCTACCAAAAAGCCTATGGCTCGCGGTCGTTGGTACCGGAGCAGGAGGCGATGACCACCGACACCATCTTCGACGTCGCCTCATTGACGAAGGTGATCGCGACTACCCCATGCATCATGAAGCTGTTTGAGCAGGGGAAGATTCGCATCGACGATCCGGTTACGAAATATCTACCGGAATTCCAAGGCGGTCGGAGCGACATAACGGTGCGGAACCTGATGACGCATTTCTCCGGGATGCCGCCGGATCTTGTGTTGAACCCGAAATGGTCGGGCTACGAAACAGGCATTCGCAAAGCGCTAATTGAAAAGCCCGTCGCCGCCCCCGGACAGCGATTCATCTACAGCGATATCAACTTTTTACTCATGGGCGAAATTGTGCGGCGCCTATCGGGGAAAATGATGCCGGAATTCGCTCGCGATGAGATTTTTGCCCCTCTGGGCATGACAGAGTCGCAGTTTGATCCCCCGGCAGCGCTGCTGCCGAGAATTGCTCCAACTGAGAGAGATCCCGACACCCACGAGCCTTTGCGTGGGGTAGTACACGATCCTACTTCGCGCTATATGGGCGGTGTGGCGGGAAACGCCGGCCTCTTCACGACGGCGGCTGATATGGCCAAATACGCCGAGATGATGCTTGCGTTGGGATCGCGGCATGGCGTCCAGATCTTCAGTCCACTGACGGTGCGCAAGTTCACCGAGCCGGCGTCGCCCGCAGATCAACCGATTTTGCGCGGGTTGGGATGGGACATCGATTCCCCCTATTCGAGCAACCGGGGAGAGCTTTATCCTATCGGGTCCTTCGGACACACGGGGTACACGGGGACTTCCCTATGGATGGATCCAGCAACAAATTCTTACGTGATCCTGTTGACGAATGTGGTCCATCCGAACGGCGTAAAGTCGTTGAGCTCCCTGCGATCGCGCGTGGCGACGGCGGTAGCGGCATCGTTCGGCATAGATATCCAGGGCGTAACGTTAACTGGATACAACGAGACCATCGCGGGCGCGGGCATTCATCGCATTGTGCCGCGGCAAGTGGACACGATGACTGGGCTGGACGTGCTGGAGGAGAACGGATTCGCGGAGCTGAAGAACCGGCGCATTGGACTGATCACCAATCAAACGGGTCTGGACCGCCAGGGACGCCGCAACGTCGACACGATGCTGCAAGCCGGCATTCGCGTCGTCGCGCTGTTTTCACCGGAGCACGGATTGGCCGGCGCATTGGACGAAGCAGTGGGCGACGCGAAAGACGCGAAGACGGGACTGCCGGTGATCAGTCTCTATAAACCAGAGCGCAGACATCTGACGCCCGAACAGTTGGAGAGCTTAGACGCCATCGTCTTCGATATACAAGATGTCGGGGTGCGATTTTACACCTACTCGACCACTATGCTCTACGCTTTGCAGGACGCGGGTAAGGCGCACAAGCGTTTTTATGTCCTCGACCGCCCCAACCCCCTGACCGGCACACACGTGGAGGGACCGGTGCTGGACAAAGACCTGGAATCGTTCATTGGGCCCTACGAACTTCCGGTACGGCATGGGATGACTTTCGGCGAGCTGGCCACCATGGCCAACGCCGAACAGCATTGGGGCGCGGACTTACATGTGATCTCCATGCGCAACTGGCAGCGGGGCGATTGGTTCGATTCCACAACGCTTACCTGGGTCAATCCATCGCCCAATATAAGAAGTCTAACGGCGTCGCTGTTGTACCCGGGGCTGGGCATGCTCGAAGCGAACACGAACTATTCAGTGGGACGTGGAACGGATGCGCCGTTTGAACAAGTGGGCGCCGATTGGATTGACGGGCAAGCGCTGGCGCTTTACTTGAATGCCCGATTAATTCCGGGTGTGCGGGCTTACTCGACCCGATTTACACCCGCGTCATCGAATTTCGCCGGGCGCGAGATTGAGGGCGTGCGCTTCGTGATCACAGATCGGGAGTCGTTCGATAGCACGCGGCTGGGGATCGAACTGGCAGTGGCTCTCGAAAAGCTCTATCCCGGAAAAATCGATTTCCTAAAGTCGCGCGCCTTGATTGGAAGCAGGCAGATTGCCGACGAACTGAAAGCGGGAGTGGATGCGGGAACAATCGTAACCCAAGAACAGGAACAGGCAGCAGAGTTCGACCGCCGCCGGCTGCCCTATCTTATTTACGCGGGCTCGGATAGACGCTGACTGATTGCCGACCAGGAACAGTTGAAATCTTCAGGGCGCGAGCTTTCAGCACGCAGCTTTCAGCAATCAGTCTGCCGAAGATTCGCAGGCTCCGCAAAAAGCTGACGGCTGAGTGCTGATCGCGGCGCAAGACTTAGCGGCGTCCGCCATTCAAAATCCGCAGCAAGATATTCAAAGCTGCCACGAACACGTTGAACACGCCCGCAAACAGCATCAGAGCGCCTGGTATCGGGCTATCGGCATCCGCGGTGCGCAAAACGCTGCTGGTCGAAAACACCAGTACAAAGACGCCGAACGCTCCGATGGCCGCGCTGATCAGTATTCCCAGTACCCCGATGTGCATGAAGCCGTTTAGAACGACGGCGCCGATGATCGCGAAAAACAAACCCGTCATTAGCCCGCGTGGAGCAGAGAACGTCCGGCCCGACGCCATAACATACGCCGTTACTCCAACGAAGACGAACGCCGTAATCATCAACGCGGCCAAGATCAGCGCCGGCTGCACCAGCCTGGCTACGTACAACAGCGGGGAAATCGCGATTCCCGATACAAAGCCGTCCACTACCAGCGCGCTGACGCCCAGCACGGGGTTGTGCCGCACCGCAATCGCCACTCGCGGAACCACATTCAACAAAAGGATCGCCAGGATCCAGCCGAACCAGTTGGAAAAGACCCGTGCCAGAGTCTCGGATGTTGCCCCAATGTACCCGCCGGCTAACGCGCTAAACACCGCCAGCCCGAACAGCATATAGGTTTGCTTGATGACGGCCGCGCGATGGTCGGTCAAAACGGTGGTGCCGCTGATCTTATCCCAAGCCGTGGCTTCCGGTCTGTAGCTGTTCATAAAAAAGTAGGTCTATCTCTAGAATATAGGACGGTCGCCGAATGGTAAGGTCTCAGTATGCGTCTGGTTTCTCTCGCCCTGTGCTGCGTGTGTCTGGTCGCACCTGTTCTCGCGAAGCAGGATGCCGGCGGCTACACGTTTAAGGAGCGCATCAATCACATTCGACAATTAGGCAAATCCAATCCCGAAGCGATCCCGACTCTCGCAGCAGATTTGAACGATCCCGACCGCGATATCCGCGTCGAGGCCGTGAAGGCAATTGTCCGCCTGGACACCGAACGTAGTCTGGAGCCGCTGATCAAGGCCACTGCCGATAGCGATTCCGAGGTTCAGATCCGCGCCACCGACGGCATCGTTAACTTCTACGACCCGGGCTACGTCGTGAAAGCCGGCCTTACCGGCTCATTCACTAAGGGCGTCCGGCAAATCAGGGGATTTTTCGCCAGGCGCAACGATGAGGTAATCGATCCGGGCATGACGGTTCGTCCCGATGTCGCTCTGGCGCTCGGCCATCTCGCTGCCGGCAACTCAGATATTCAGGCCCGCGCCAATGCGGCCTTAGCGGCTGGTATTCTTCGTGCCCGGCCGGCGGTCCCAGACCTGATCGAGGCTCTACAGTCCAAAAAATCAGACATCATTTTTGAATGTCTGGTCGCCTTCCAAAAGATCGGCGATCGCTCCGCCGGCCCACGTATTGCTTTCCTTGCCAACGACTTCGATGAACGCATTCAAGTGACAGCGCTTGAAACCCTGGGCGAACTCAATAACGCCGAATCCGCGCCCGACGTGCGCCGCGCCCTCAATAGCGCCCGTAACGTCCGTGTCCGGCGAGCTGCTCTCGGATCGCTGGCCATGATGGCACAGCCGGCAGACCGCTCAGCCTTCAATCAGTATGTGGCGGATAAGGATGCGCAGGTCCGCGCCGCCGCTCTGGAGGGACTCGGCGGTATCCGCGAACCTGAAGATTATCCCGCGCTGGAAGCCGCTTACAACGAACCGAATGGCGATCCCGGCGTCCACCTTGCCGCCGCTTACGCCCTGGTGAACGAGGGCAAAGTGGATATGTCGGAGTTCGCTCCGCTGCGATACCTCGTTGACACTCTGGATTCAAAAGCGCGGCATGACGATGCTCAGCGTTACCTTACTCAGGTTTGTCGCCGGGCAGACGTGCGCAAAACGCTGTTCCCACTTTTGCCCTCCGCCACAAAAGATGAAAAGACCGGTCTCTGCTGGGCGCTGGCGGAAAGTCACGATCCCGATGTCATGCCCGCGCTTCAAAGCCTGACGCACGACAGCGATCCCACAGTCTCGTTGACCGCCGCAAAGGCCCTGAAAATAGTAATGGCCAGCAGACCCTGAATGAGAGGGGCCTGCTGGCCTGCCAAGGGGGAGAACGAATCTACTTGGCTTTTTTCTGCTTTTGCTGACCGACGCGGATCTTAAACTGTTGTTGCTTAGCTTCTTGGAACGCTTTGTGATCGTGACGCGCTACCGCATCTGCCAGGTAAGCGTCCACATTGGCGTCCTTAGGCAGAACCGCCATCAGGGTATAACTCTCGTTGCAAGTCGGACAAAAAGGCCGAAATCTCTTTACGTTCGGAATGGCCATACCCCACTAATCTAGCATAATTTGGAGGTAAAATTAGAAGGAATTGCCGGGAGGAATAAGTGTTGGGTAGACGATCCCAGAAGTCGGACAGCATGTGCTGCTCCTTCTGCCACAAAGCGGAGAGCGCTGTCGGCAAGCTGATCAGCTCGCCTTCCGACTATCCACGCGCCTATATCTGCGATGAGTGCATCGCGGTTTGCAACAGCATTATTGAAGATGGTCGGCACATTGAGGGCTATGTTGAGGAAGAAGTGTTCGATGTTCGCCTGAATCTGTCCTATCTTCAGGGCACTTTTCAAATGACACGCTCCGAAGCGGAGCAACTGCGGGATCGCCTAACAGTACTTCTCGCTTCACCATCGCCCGAATCTCCCGCCCCGCAGCCGTCGGATTCGGCAACGGCAAGTCCGGATAGCGTAGATTGGCGCTTTGTGCGAGATACCCCCGATTGGCGGCCCCGTACAGAGAGCGACCCGCCGTCGAAGGGCTAGTTTGGTTCCGCTACCGATCCCGCAGAAGGCGCCGAGTCGCCTGGAGACACTGCGCCGAGTGTAAAATTCACAGTCACGTCAGTGATGACTTCAACTGGATACCCATTCATCAGAACCGGGCGGTACTCCCATTGCAGAATCGCATCCTTGGCGGCACTGACCAGCAGCGGGTGTCCTTGAACGAGAATAAGTTTCTCCACATGTCCAGTCTTGTCGATAATGGTTGTGAACTCGACCGGTCCCTGCACGCGTGCGGCTTTCGCCAGGGGCGGATAAATCGGTTCGACTTTCTTGATAAGGTTCGCCGCGGCGATCCGCGCTCCGACCGCAAGCGGCCCGTTAGCCGAAGACGCGCGCGGGTCTGGTGGAGGTGGCGGCGGTGGTGCTACAGACGGGATACCGCTAAGGACGCCACCGAGCACTCCTCCCGCCATACCCCCTCTACTCGCAATAGAGACTTGCGGGCTTAACAGGCTCCCAATGATGTTGCGTTCGGCTTCGGGTGAATAGTTTGTGCCCCATTGTGTCCGGAACCGCCCTTCCCACTGATTCGCAAGCTCCGTGGCGCGCATCGCCTCAGTATCCGAGCTTGCGAGGCTAGCGCGAAGGGTATACCCTACGGCTGCCAGAAGCATGGCAAAACCGTTATCGGGTTGAATCTGGACAGCCTTCTCCAATTGGGCTATCGCGTCGTCCAGCGTGGCGCCGTGATCGAAAGCCAAACTCTGACGAATGGCATCATCGTGAATGCGGAGATTCGTTCCAACGTTCGGGGTGACGGAGTGCGCTTCCCTGACCGCACGGCTAACCGCAAAAACCTCCATTTCGGCCAGATCGAAGTGGAGGTTCGCGTCGCCCGGCACTAGCTGAACAGCACGAAGTTCATTCTGTACGGCGAGACTTCCATTTTTCGATCGCTCATCCGGGTCTTTAGATGACCGGACAATCGCGTCTTGAATTCTGGCGAGTTGATTCAGAACTTGAGAGTTATTCGGGGCAAGTTCCGCGGCCCATTGCTGCTCGCTGAGAACTCTCGCGAGCAGTGAACGGTTCTCCGCCGAAGTAATCGGTCCGGGATGCAATTGAAGAGCCAGTGCGTTTGAAAGTTTGGTATGGGCTTCCACCAGATTCGGATCTGCATCCACCGCTCTTTGGAAAGCGTCCTCAGCATCGCGCCAGTTGCGCTGCATCATCGCGTCATCGCCTTGTTTCAGAAGCGCACGGGCGTTATTTTCTGGCACTTGCGGCCATGCCAGACAGCTGCTTATCAGGTAAATAATCGGCAAACAAAATGTGCGCATGACCAGCACTCCTCTTCGCGCGGGTACCTTGCTTTATAGCGCCTTTCAGATGCTGTTGCAACGGTTTTGTCCCAAACCAGTACAGTGAGTTAGTGGCCACAGACACTCCCGCAAGCGCCTGGACCGCGTTGATCAAGACAATCACCCGGTTCGACAAAGGGAAAGTAACTCCGCTATTAGGTCTTCGAAATTCATTGGGCATGGCCGTTCCC
>DATBEF010000173.1:0-40811 GCA_036269625.1 Bryobacteraceae bacterium
CGCATCAACTTAGCGGTCGAGAACGCAATATCCAAGTTCTCCGCTGGCCATCCTGAGCAGACCGGGCCGGCACTGGCAGCGGGCATGAAAGAGACGGCGGCCCTGCTGGAACAAGTGGATAAAAGCGATTTGGCCGCCGACGCCAAATACAACATCCATCATGAACTCGAGATCAAACGGGTCCAGTTCAATAATGCGTTGGCCGAAGCATTAGGTCTGTCGATTGCCGCAACGGTTGCCCCTCAGATCGAGCCCAATCCTCTGATGGCGATGTTCATGGGCGACCCGGAAACATTCCGCATCGCCATTCCCGGCCAGACCTTTGGTGTAAAGGTCCACGTTGTTAATCAGAGTCCGGCGACGGTTGAACTAAAAAAGACAAGTGTTGAAGCCGTCCAGCAGAAGCAGGCCTGGAACATTGTTCAAGAATCGTCTAAGTCGGCGAACCTAGCTGGTGATGAGCCAATCGAAGCGCGGTTCAAAGTCACTGTGCCAGAAGACGCCGCATTTACTAGACCTTACTTCTCCCGCCCTAATATCGAGCAGTCTTACTACGACATTCAGGACGACCGTTTTTTGAATCGCCCGCTGCCGCCATATCCGCTTACGGGTTGGGCAGAATTCAGCTTCGACGGAGTGCCGATCCGGATCGGCCAATACGTCCAGACCATCAAGCGTATCACCGGCGAAGGTGCGGTCCCCGAGCCTCTCGCCGTAGGCCCGGCTATTGGAATCGCGATATCTCCGCGGGCCGGCATCGTGCCGCTCGATTCCAAGTCGTTCAACGTTACGACTGTCGTGCACAGCAATGTAAAGGGCCCGGCGCAGGGTACTGTCCAATTGGCATTGCCGGAGGACTGGAAGTCCGAACCCACTTCGGCCAATTTCGGGACCTCCGACGATGGTCAAGATCAGTCTGTGACCTTCCGGGTCACGCCCGGCGCGCGGACTCAGAGGCCCTACAAAATTACCGCCGTCGGGGAATACAACGGCCGCCGTTATACGGAAGGGTATGAAGTAACCGGCTATCCGACGCTGAGGCCATACTTCCTCTACAAGCCGGCGACTTACAAGCTAAGTGGCGTCGATGTAAAAGTTGCGCCAGATCTGCGGGTAGGATACGTGATGGGCAGCGGCGATGATGTGCCATCTTCGCTAGAGCATCTTGGCATTCAAGTAACTTCCCTCGGGCCATCCGACATAGCCACTGGCGACTTACATAAATTCGATGCGATTCTATTTGGGGTTCGCGCCTATGCAGCCCGCGAGGACCTTATAACCTACAATAGCCGCATCCTTGATTATGTGCACAATGGAGGCGTCCTCATTGTGCAATACAATACGCCCGAGTACGATCACAACTACGGACCCTATCCTTATGTAATGGGATCAAACCCGGAGGAAGTGACGGATGAGGCATCGAAGGTAAACATCCTGGAACCTTCGAACCCTGTTTTCAATTGGCCCAATAAGATTTCCGAAGCTGATTTCGGAGGTTGGGTGGAAGAGCGGGGCTCAAAATGGATGAAGTCATGGGCGCCACAATATCAAGCGCTGTTGGAGACTCACGATGAGGATCAGGAACCTCAAAAAGGCGGCTTGTTATATGCCAAATACGGGAAGGGCGTTTACATTTACAACGCCTATGCTTTCTATCGCGAACTCCCCGAGGGCGTGCCGGGCGCTTACCGAATATTCGCTAACATGATTAGTTTGCCCAAGAATCCGGAGCGCTAGAGGACTATTCGCCGCGCATTTTCTGGTAAGTACGAAGGCAGCGCTCTGCTGTCTCGATTTCAGGGAATCGGCTGCCTTCTTGCTCGATGAGGTAATATTCCACGCCGCCCCCGTTCTCAGCCGCCTTAAAAATTCCTGCCCAAGGCGCTGTGCCTTCGCCAAACAATACGCGGTATCCGTCCTGCGACGACCAGTCTTTTAAATGGAGCGAGCGGATTCGCCCGGGATTGTGCTGGATCCACGCAACAGGATCGTTTCCGGCCGCAACGCACGTACCCACGTCCAGTTGCAACATGATCGAGGGATCGGTGTGTTGCGCTAGCACGTCCATCGGGCGCTGCCCATCTATGGGCTTCCACTCCAGGTCGTGGTTGTGATAGCCGGCGTGTAGGCCCTGCAATGCGAACTGCCGGTTCCCCTCGTTTAAAAGATCTGCAACCCGTTTCCATCCATCGATGTCAGAGATGTTTCCGGCCGAGGAGAGTACGATATAGTGGGCTCCCAAGATTTGGTTGAGTTCAATCGCCTTGGCGAATCCGTCGCCGTTAAACGCGGAACGGTCGTTATGGGTCGAGTTGCACCGCATTCCGAGGCTGTCCAGCAAGGCGCGCCGTTCTTTTGCTTCTTGCACACTCCATTTGAAATAAGGTGCGAAAAACTCAACGCACTGATAGCCCATCTTCGCTACAGCGCTCAATGTGGCGTTCGGGTCTTTTGCCAGGTTGTCTCGGACCGAATACAGTTCCAGTCCGATAGGGATTGACTTTGAACTTGCCTGGATCACCAACCCACCCGCGGAGAGGGCCGCGCCTGCTTTGACGAACTGCCTTCGCGTTACTTGCATGCGTCTTGCAACCTATCACACTTCATTTTCCCCCCGCAGCGACGACTTCACCATTCAGTATTTCCAACTCGTCAGATCTGCTCCGGGCGGAGCCGTGTCCCGGATGCGCTGCATTATTTGCGGCAGATACATCTGGTTATAATGCAGACGCGAGTACCAGTTTGGCTTTGTCGGGTCTCCGTTCCAACAGTGCTCGGCACGCGGTCCATAGCGAACTTCGCCCTTATAGGGCACGCCATGTCCGGGAGTGCCGGTCTGCTTCAGGAAGTCTTCCATCAAGTAAACCGCATCGTTGAGGAAGTAGGTGTCATCTGAGCCGACATATAGGTGCAACTTTCCCTGCAGCTTCGGACCGAGTGTATTCCAGTTTCGTTGCAGGATCGCGTCCAGGTCGTAGTGTTCGCGCCAGTACTCGGCGGTATGGTGATCGATCACACCTGTCCGCTTATCGAAGATCGGTTGTGGATAGCCATCCTCGCCCGTTGGAGAATAGACCGCCTGCCAAATGTCGAATTGTTCGCCCGACCTGCCGTGATCGCCCAGGGCAGCTTCATAGGCGATATTGTCACGCATCGACATCAGCGTGTGTCCAAGATAATCGCGCATCGATGGCTGCTCGACTTTCTTATTCGCGCCCGGAAGATAGAACATATTGTCTTGTTTGTAGAGATCAACAGTCATGTACGCATGAAAGTCGACCGGATCTGGGCAGGCGACGAAGGCGCCATTGTAGTGATCAGGGTAGAAAATTTGGACGGCGAGCGACTCCCAGCCTCCAGTCGATCCTCCGTAGACGAATCGCGCCCAGCCCTGGCCGATACCGCGAAATTGATGCTCAATAGCCGGGATGAGTTCGGTCTCGATCGCATCTCCGTACGGGCCCACGTTTGATGAATTCACCGCATAAGAGTCATCGTAAAAAGGATTCGCATCCTGCAGCTTCACTATCAGGACACGTGGAGTGCCCGGCGCAATCCACGCTTGGTAGTTCTTATATGCCTCCTCCTGCTGTATGCGGTTGTACCCCGCAAGATGAAAGCGCTCGGAGTAGTCAGGCTTCAGATTGGGGTCGGGCGGCGTCTCGCGAAAATCGTTGAAACCGGTTACGAAGTGATCATGGAAAACGATTAATGGGTAGTGTGCCTGGGGATGCGTGTCATAACCCTCCGGCACGAGCACAATCGCGGAAAGATACATTGGCCGGCCCCAGAAGGCCGTGAGCAGCTTTGATTCGATCCGGATGTGACGGATGTATTTTGTGTCCGGCTCAGGCGCGATTGGAGGAATCACCTGATCGAGTGACACACTGATCGGCGACGCTCCCGGCCCTATCTGAACCGATCGAGGCTTTGAAAGCAGATTGCCGGGCGCGAGATTCCAGTGCTGGCCTTCGCCTCTGTCCGGCGCCAGTTTGATCGTCTTTCCATCCGACCGGTGAAAAGTCTCATAGATATTTAGTACAGCTTGAATCGTATACTCCCCAGGCGGCACGTCCTTCAGACTGGCTCGCGGATAACCTTGGACATTATCGCCGATGGTCAAGGGCTCGCCCGGGTTCCATCCGTCGACCGCCACCCCGAAAACCATCTGCGACTTGGGCGTGTCATCAATTTGCATGCGAGGCTCCTCGCTCGGGTCGTTCGAGAGCAGGAGCAGTAATCGGCCATCCAGCGGTTTATCGGATTTAGACGAGGGAAAACTCACCGTGATCGCCTGGGCGGAGGCACGGGCGGCCGCCAGCACTCCTGCGCTGACCAGAATGAGTGCGCATACGAAAGGACGCATACCGGAGTATAAGTCCTCCGCTGCACATCGCGATGGAATGCTTTACCCTAGCGCTTGATATGGAGCCAGCGCTCAATATCCGGCGTGAACTCGTGGAGACCGTTTATGGCCCCGTCAATTAGAATTGTGTCGGATCCGGCGATAAATATTGCGGATCCGGTGTGGTACTGCTTCGGCCACCACACACGCGAAACCGCCGCCGCCCCGTAATCGCCGAGAAATTCACTGTACGCGGGCATCGTTCCGCCGTCGTCACTACGCCGCCAGATCGTATGAAGGAATGCGTCCCCTAAACGTGCCTGATAGCTCGAATGCTTTGACCGTAGATACCGCGGATCCTCGTGATCGATCGCTTGGACCGGATACATAATGCTGCGCTGGATGAAGTACTGGCCGATGTGCGATGCGTACCGCTCTCCCAAAGGGCCCCATCCCTCGCCCCACTGGCCAGGCCGGTCTCGGGCCTGGTCAATCGCCGATCCCAAACCCGCGTAAAGGAAATTTTCAACATCGAACAGGCGCCGCCCATCATACTGCAGCTTTTCTTTTACCGTCATGGCCCGCCAAGATGCAGAACCAGGACCTGAAGCTGCCGGTTGCGTGTTGTTCGGCGCCAACTGACCCGGTTGTGAAGCTTGCTGCGATAGCCCCACGCCGGCGACGGTAAGGGCCAGCAGCAATACTCGGTCAATCACCCTGGTTTGACGCCTTCAATCCTCAATTTGGTTTCGATATCAGTAAAGCCGCCATTGCAGATCCGTATAATGTGAGTTCTCGCTTCGTCGCAGAATCGCTAAATCGTTTTGAACTTCTGTTGGGGGAGGAATCATGAGAGCTAAAAGGGTTTCCATTCTGGACGTGCGCCTGTGGGGCTTAGTGTTGGCCTTTTTGGGCCTTTGCGCGTCAATGAGCGCTCAGCAAACGCTCGGCGCTATTACGGGCACGGTAAAGGATGCTTCAGGCGCTGTTGTTCCGAGCGTATCCGTAAAGGCACGCAATCTTGCCACCAATCTTGAGATAAGCGAGGAAACTCAGTCGAACGGGTCCTATTCGTTTTCAAACCTGCCCATTGGCACGTATGAATTGACGTTCAGCAAGGCGGGATTCCAAAGTGAGGCGCATACCCGCGTGCTCGTCAACTCCGATCGAACCACAACGGTCGATTCCACTCTGCAGGTGGGCGCGGTCACCAGCACCGTTGAAGTAAATTCGACCCCCTTAATGAATCAGGTTGATACGACCAATGGTTATGTTGTCGACCAATTGACCATCCAGCAAACTCCTCTCGGGACGGGCAGTTTCACTCAGTTGGCCATCCTGAGCCCAGGCGTTCACGCGGATTTCCTTGGAGGAGCGGGCAGCAATGCCGGACTAGGCAACCAGGCCATATTCTCCAATGGCCAGCGCGATACCAGTAACAGCTTTTCGCTCAACGGCATCAGCACAAACAATCTCTTCAATGGCAATTCAACCAGTCAGGTTGGAGAGAACCGCTTCGTGCTCAATACCGGCGAAAACTTCGGAGCGGGCGGTACGATCCAGACCAGCACGTCCGTTTATGGCGCCATCGGCCAAGCGCTCCCAACCCCTCCCGTGGAGGCGATTCAAGAAATTAGCGTGAACGCCGCGATGTATGACGCCACTCAGGGCGCAAACAGCGGAGCGCATATCGGCGTCATCACAAAATCTGGTACAAACAAGCTTCACGGGGACGCTTACGAATATTTTCAAAACAGCGTGATGAATGCAGCTCCCTTCTTCTACAATGCATCTCCGGCAATCACTACGAAAGACCCGTACCTCAACCGGAATCAATTTGGCATAACGATGGGTGGACCGATCAAGAAAGATAAGCTCTTCTATTTTCTGTCTTATCAAGGCGTGCGAATCGCCGACGCTGCTGATTCGACAAAGGACGTTACCGTGCCGCTCGGCCTCACCAATGATCGCAGCGCCCAAGGCATTATCAATGCCGTTAAGAACAGCTTTGGAACCACCATCTCGGCGGGCCAGATAAGCCCGGTTGCCGCGGCGCTTTTGAGCGCCAAGCTCCCCGGTGGTCAATTCCTGATTCCCAGCGCGCAGATTACGAACGGAGCGCAAGCGGCGGCATTGGGTTACGACGCCGTGACACAAGGTCCGAATGCCACATCGAATGTCGATCAGGGCATCGCGAACATCGATTACGTGGCAAGCGACAAAGACCGGTTGAGCGGGAAATACTACACCCAACAAAATCCGACCACCAACCCCTTTGGCGCCGTGGGAACGTCGCTAGGCTTTCCGCAACAGCTTTCAGCGGGGAGTCAGGTCGTTTCGCTCGATAATTCGATAATTTTGACCCCTTCCTTGACCTGGGAACAGCGCGCGGGCTTCACGCGCCTGGAGGCCTATTCGCACACCGGTCAGGCATTCACGCCTCAAAGTTTCGGCATGAATCTGCTGGGATCCACCACGTTCCCCCAAATCGAAATGACGACGGCGGACCCGACGATCAATGGCGGCCTGCAATTCGGAGATAGTGTTAGCTTCGGCGATGCCGGTATGTACCAGAATCAATGGGAGTACGGAACAACGTTGAACTGGGTAAAGGGTAAGCACACCCTCGCCATCGGAGCACTTTGGGACCACACGCAGCTCAATATCATCAATAACAATACGTCCGCGGATACGATCGACTTTAAAACCTTCACAGACTTTGTTGAAGGCTCGGTCAGGACGGGAACTTATTCCGCTGCCTTCGCCGGATCGGCCGATCGCTATTACCGTTCCGATACTGTGGGCGCCTTCGTCAACGACAACTACAAAATCCGAAGTAATCTCACGCTAACTATGGGCCTCCGCTGGGATTACGATGGACCCTTGTCTGAAAAGTACGGCCGATTGACCGGCTTCAACGCCAATCTCTATTCCTACAACGCCGCTACTGACGCGATCACAGGCTCCGGGCTTGAGTTCGCCGGAAACAACAAGCAATTCGCCACGCCTGGAGCAAGCGACTCGCTGATGACGCAACGCCAATGGGTGCTCGCGCCGAGAATTGGTATTGCCTGGACGCCCATGTCCAAGATGACCATTCGGACCGGATTTGGCATCTATTCGGATCGCGGCGAATTTTTCTCTTACCTGTCGCCCAGCGCCGGGGGAGGATTCAACGGGCCCTTTGGCGTGACGCTTGCGCCTCCATTCGTCACTCCAATTTTTGCGGCGAAGGGAGCGACTTTCGCCACTCCTTTCGGAACGGTTGCGCCCCCCGCCCCGCCCGGAAGTCCTTCCGCGTTTCTCGCCTTGCTGCCGAACCTAAGTCAAACGGTATCCGGGGATTTTCCAACCGGTAATCTATTTGGTCCCTTCCTGTTTGGCGGTTACGACATCAACAACAAACTCCCGTATTCGGAGAATTGGACGTTCGACATTCAATACCAGGCCTCAAATAACTGGCTCCTGAGTGTTGGCTACGTCGGAAACCACAGCGTCCACGATATCCTGCCAATTCCATTCAATCAGCCCTCTATTGCCACGCCGCAACATCCTGTCAACGGACAAACCTCCTCCTACGGCGGTGTGCTCTACAATGCTCCGGACACTGAACCCATCTCGACAAGCGAATACTCCGGGAACGCCCCCGTTCGCGTTCCTTATATCGGTTACGACATGAACTCGGTGCTCTACAAGGCGGAGGGCATCTCGAATTACAACGCTCTGCAGCTCCAAGCTCGCAAGCGCCTTTCGTCCGGCCTGCAGTTCACCGCCTCCTACACCTACTCTCATGCGCTTGACGAGCAAAGTGGATTGGGCCTGTTCTTCACGGGGAATAATCCTCTCTATCCCAAATCGAACTACGCCTCGGCTGATTTTGATCAAACCCACGTGTTCTTGATTAACTACAGCTACACGCTTCCAAAATTGACGTCAAGCAGGATGTTAGGAGCGGTGGTGAACGGATGGACGATTGGTGGTCAAACCGTCGCGGAAAGTGGCCAACCTTATAGCGTCTACGACTATTCCGGCTCCGTAGGAAGTTTGTATTTTGGCACCGACGATGAAATCGGCAATCCAATCGTGCCTTTGAAATCAGGCGTGACCGCGCAACAGGCTCAATTGCAGGGAACGACAGGAGTGAATGCCGGTAAGCCGGTTTTGAACGCCAACGATTTTTCCCCGCAGTTCGTTGCGCCCGGCACAAACGGCGTGCCCGCCTGCGACGCCTCGGGTTGCGATACCTACGAATCGCTCTATGGCAATGCCGGCCGCAATTTGTTCCGCGGCCCCTTCCAAGTCCGTTTCGATATGAGCTTGGCCAAGGAATTCGCTTTGAACGAGCGGTTCCGCTTGCGTTTCAATGTCGATGCATTCAACCTGTTCAATCACCCGGATTTCGACGCGCCAAACAATGACGTCGTTTTCTTCGCGGGCTACTCTGCTCCGCCGGTTTATCCACCTGAGGGCAGTCTTGGTGTCATTCAGCACACGATAGGCAGTTCGCGGTTCCTGCAACTCGCGCTTCATCTGTCCTTCTAGGACCACAGTCACACATACGGAACCAACCGGTCTCAATGGATGCTAACGGCAAGGTATCGCTCGTAACAGGGGCGTCGCGTGGAATCGGAGCGGCGACCGCTCTCAAGCTCGCTTCCTTCGGGTCGGACGTCGTAATTAACTATCGAAGCAAGGGTTCCAGAGCTGAAGAAGTTGCATGTGCCGTGGAGCAGATGGGCCGAAAAGCCCTTGCCGTGCAGGCTGATCTGACCCACACCCGCGAGGTGGAATGCATGCTCGGCATAGTCGAACAGACGTTCGGTCGCGTCGACGTTCTGGTTCTGAATGCGAGCGGAGGATTAGAGAAAGGCAAAGCGGAAGATTACGCAATGGAGTTGAACCGGGAAGCTCAGCTATGTACTGCGCGATTGGCGACGAAGCTCATGCCTAGAGGTGGACGGATCGTGTTCGTAACTAGCCACTGGGCTCATTTCTACGGAGACAAACCCGTCATCCCCGGTTACGAGGTTGTGGCCAAGAGCAAGCACGCAGGCGAGAAGGCCCTTCGCGAATACGCCCGTCAACTGGAGACGGCCGGCATTTCACTTCTGGTTGTTAGTGGAGACCTGATTGAAGGCACCATTACACCACGGCTTTTGGAGCGCAGCGCTCCCGGGTTGATTGAAGACCGCAGAAGTGAAACGGGCCGCTTACCGACGGTGGATGAGTTTGCGGACGTGATCGCTGCTGCCGCACTCAACGACGGTCTCCCGTCAGGTCACACGATCTTTGTTGGCGCGACCGACTGAGCAGGTTCGCGGGTTCTGATGCTCTGAACCATGATTTCGTCCTCAACGTATGGTCTTGGCTCTCCGTACAACTCTGGGCAAATCGATTTCCAGCTAATCTACCGTATTCCCTATCGACATTCTTGACAAGCTCGCGAATCTATATCACCCTATAGAGCAAAGCACTGCTTTCGGGAGTAGATTGGATGACGGTTATGTCTCGTGCCAAAAGCTCGCTAGGAATCTTGTTTGTCCTGGTGTGGAGCACGTTATCACTGGCGCAGTCCACGGGGCGGATCAGTGGGACTGTGGTCGATCCCAGCGGCTCCGTTATTGCAAATGGCGCAGTTATCTGCACAAACAGTGAAACCGGACTGACGCGCAAGGTGGAGACGAACCAGGACGGACTTTTCGTCTTCCCTGACCTGCCGATCGGCAGATATATCGTCGCGGCGCAAGCGCAAGGGTTTGAGACGGCGCGGCGAGATAACATCTCGCTCCTGACGGGACAGAGTCTCGATTTGAAATTTTCACTGTCCATCGGCAGCTCATCACAAACTGTTGATGTCACAGCGGGCGCGCCACTGGTCGAAACTGACGCTTCAAGCGTTCAGACATCAGTCAACCAGAACCAGATGCAGGATCTTCCGCTAAACGGGCGAAATGCTCTGCAACTGACAACGTTGACGCCGGGAACAGTTTTGACTAATGTTGGCACGGAATCAGGGCAGCAGGATAACACCGGTCTGTCGGTGAATGGCCTTCGCGCAACGCAGAACAACTTCCAGTTAGATGGCACCAATTACACGAACCGCTTCTTCGACTCGGTTCCGACGATGCCGGATCCGGATGCGCTGCAGGAATTCACCATCCAGTCGTCGAATTACAGCGCTGAGTATGGCGGGGCGGGCGCTCTCATTCAGCTCTCTACGCGTTCCGGCTCCAACGAGATTCACGGTACGGCGTTCGAATTCTTCCGGAATACGAAACTCGATGCCCGCAACTTCTTCAACATCACACGTCCCCCCTTTAAGCTGAATCAATTCGGAGGAACGGCCGGCGGTCCAATCAAGAAGAACAAAACCTTCTTTTTCTTCTCTGCGCAAGACACGGAGCAACGCTCGGCGCCCAGCCCGATCTCCATTACGACACCGAGTGCTGCTGAGAGAAGCGGCAATTTTTCGTCTATCTCGACCAAGATCATCAATCCTTCCACAGGCAAGCAATTCCCGGGCAACATAATTCCAACATCGATGTTCAATCCTATTTCGGTCGCGGTCGCAAATGCGCTGCTGCCCATTCCAAATAGCGGAACTCAGTACATTTCTACTGCGAATCAGAATTTGGACGACACACAGTACTTAGTGAAGATTGATCACGCGTTTTCGGATAAAGACCACTTCAGCGTTCGCTACTTCTACGACGAGAATAACTTCCAAAGGCCATTCAACGCTCCTAGCGGTTTCTACGCGGAAAACCTCTTTCGCAACCAGACGCTGACGTTAAACGAAACCCACGTTTTTAGCCCGACATTGACTGCGATCTTCTATGCCAGCGCCGACCGGTTCGCAAGGACGCAAATCCCGGTCGATCCGGGTCTACAATCTCTCGAAAGCTTCGGTCAAAACGTGCCGCTTGGGACAAGCGTGCCGGTGTTCCCTGGCATTCGTCTCAATATTTCCGGATTTGTCGATGTTTTCTCAGGCGGAGCCTTACGGCAGGATCCCACCACGTTCGAATATCGTGCGCAGGCTGTCAAGGTTTGGGGCGCTCACACGTTCAACTTCGGCTCAGCTTTCGAGCGGACGCGCGTAGACGCAAACGACTATTCGTATACTCCGGGCGACAACACGTTCAATGGGCAGTTTACTGGCTCGGCGCTGGCCGATTTTTATCTCGGTTACGAGTCTCAGTTCTTCCAGGACAACGGCCGAACGTTCTACCTGCGTGAGGATAGACCATCGCTATACGTACAAGATGATTGGAAGGTGAATCGGCAATTCACTCTAAATTTGGGTCTGCGTTGGGATCCCTGGCTGCCGCCGATCGACCTCCACAACTCCCTGACGGCCTTCGTTCCAGGCATGCAGTCGACCGTTGCGCCGAACGCCCCGCGCGGCTTGTTGTACCCTGGCGATCCCGGCATATCGTCATCCATTTTCAGACGGGATTGGAAGGATTTCGCCCCCCGGGTCGGCATCGCCTGGAACATTGGAGGCAACCAAAAGACCGTGCTACGGGCCGCGTATGGCATCTTCTACAGCTTCCCCGAGGGACTGTTATACCAGCGCACAGATGCCACACAACCTACCGACCTGTACTCAAGCATTCCAGCGCCGCAAAGTTTTACGAACCCCTACTTGGGCTACTCGGGCGGAGACCCATTTCCTCGCGGACACATCTTGCCAAGTGGATTCTCAACCTATCGATTCCTGGAGCCAGTGTCGGGCGGCATGTTGGACCCATCGTCTAAGGTTGGTTACACCCAGAACTGGAATTTCACCCTGGAACATCAATTCTCCGGCAATACTGCACTCTCCGTCTCCTACGTCGGAAATCATGCGGTGGACATTATGGGCTCCCGGCAGTTCAACCCGGCAATTTTCTTGGCAGGCGCAACTGTGGCCAACGAGAATTCCCGCCGGCTCTATCCAGGCTTGGGCGCGGTTGAACTCGCAAGCTCGTACGTATACGACGAATTCGAGTCGTTGCAAGTGAACGCGACCAAGCGGTTCAGCAAAGATCTCACATTATTGTCGAATTTCACGTGGGGAAAGACCATTGATGATACGTCCAGCGCTACGGAAGGGAACTCCGGCCCTGCAAACCCGTTCAACTTCAGCAGCGCTCGGGGACCAGCCGATTTCGATCAGGAATTCCGATTCAATCTGTCGGTGGCATATGCCACACCTCACGTGAATGTGACCGGATTCAGGAGCGTTTTGCTGAACGATTGGCAAGTGAACGGGATCACAAGCCTGTATAGTGGATTGCCCTTCACCGTGGTAAGTGGTACAGATCGATCTCTATCCGGGATTGGCAACGACTACTCGGACCTGATTGGAAATACGGCGCGCCCTGCTGGAGTTAGTCAGATTCAGGAATATTTCAACACCGCGGCATTTACTCAGGCCGTGATTGGCAGTTTCGGAGATATAGCGCGCAATAGTCTCCGCGGCCCAGGATTTTTTGATGTCGACGCTTCAATTTTTAAGAACTTTCTCTTCACGGAGAGATACCATCTGCAGTTCCGCGCGGAGGCGTTTAATATTGAGAACCGCCCAAATTTTAGTAATCCGAACGCCACCGTCTCCACGTCCGTCACGTTCGGAAGGATCACAGCCGCAAATAACCCTCGGGTTTTGCAGTTTGCGTTAAAGATGTTCTTCTAGCCGACTTCCGAGCCACCAAGCTCGAAGGGGGCAGGCAGACAATGGTAACCTCTTTCGCACCAGACCAGCGCTCTGCCTTGATGGCGTTGGACCATGCGCACGGCGCCGATCAACACAACATGGTCGCCAGCTTGCACTATACGGTCTAGCAAACACCCGAAGCTCGCCACGGTGCCCTCCAGCTGTGGAACCTTCGCCCAGCCGGAAAACCACTCCGCTCCTGAAAACCTGTCATCTTCACGCCGCTCGGCGAAGCGCCTCGCCAAATGCTGCTGATCCTCACCCAGCACATTCACCAGAAACGGCAATCCCACTTCAAGTCCATTCACAAAGCCGGCCTCTTTCTCGATGCACACAAGGATCAAAGGCGGCTCGAGTGAGACCGAGGTGAAAGAACTAACGGTCATTCCGTACGGCCGACCATCCACCAACCTGCGCGTCACCACCGTAACTCCCGATGGGAATAGTCCGCAAATATAGCGAAAGTCCTCGGCGGATACTGCTATGGCAGTTTCCTGATCGGCTTGGTTCGAACCCGTTTTCATTCCATCTCCGCGGCAGAACGAGCTAAAACTTGGCGTCAGAAATAAGTTGCGCATCCGCGACGGTAAAGCAAGCGGCCATGCGCAAAATAGTTATGACGCTGAGAAGCAGCCGTACCGCGTTCAGCACGAGTTTAGCGCACCATCAGTATCGCCAACTCGCCGTGTCGGCCCCAGCCGGAGCGGTGGCTAGAAAACGATCCACCATCTTCGGAATCAACCTCTGCACTTGCGTTCCCGATGCCTCTGCCGATGTCAACTCCGCGGCGCCGGTATATTCGTGGCCGCGCCGGAAACCATAGTCAAACGTCGCATCGGAATGCGGGTTCTCCGTGCCGCGCAGGAAAGTCTCCATCAAGTGCACGTCATTGTTCTGAAAATAGCGATCGCTCTCGCCCGCTATGAAGTGCAGCTTCCCTTGTAGCCTGGGGCCGAGCGTCTTCCAATCACGCTGCAAGATAACATCCAGGTCGTAGTGGTCGTGCCAATAGGCAGCCACTTGCTTATCGATCATGCCGGTTCGCTTATCGAAGATTGGCTGAGGATAGCCGTCCTGTCCTGCGGGCGAGAACACGGCCTGCAAAATATCCCACTGCTGGCCGGCGCGGCCGTGTGTGCCCTGAACGTATTCATAACGATTATCCAGCTCCATCTCGTTGATGATGGTTCCATCCGGCAGTCGCTGCGAGGCAATCGGTACACGCCCGCCCCAAGGCCCAGTGCGGTAATAGGCGTTCACATCCTTGTAGAGATCCACATTTTGTAAGGCATGGAAGTCAGTCGCATCCGGACCGTTGGTCCAAACGCCGTTATAAAAATCCGGATAGAGAATCTGAGACGCAATACACTCCCAGGCGCCGGTAGAACCGCCGTAAGTCGCTCGTGCCCAGCCCTGTCCAATGCCGCGGAAGCGCTTCTCCACTTCCGGGATCAGCTCCTCGATAATTGCGTCGCCGTAAGGTCCCAGATTGGCCGAGTTCACTGCGTAAGAATCGTCGAAATACGGATTAGCGTGTTGAATGCTGATTAGCAGAACATGCGGCAATCGGTCTTGAGCCCAATCCTGGTACAGCCTGTAACCGTATTGAGCTTGCGCAAGCGCCCGTCCAGTGATCTCGGGGCCCGGAGGCGTGGTGCGGAATTCCACATTTGCAGGACGGTATCCCGGATAGTGGCTTTGGTAGACGATCAGCGGATAGTGTGCTGCGGGATGCGTATTCCAGCCCTCCGGCAGGAGAACGTTCGCGCCTAAATACACATCGCGCCCCCAAAAGCGTGAGAGTTTTTCGCTGCGGATACGGATGTGCCGGATGTAGTTCGTATCGGGTTCAGGCGTGATGGCGGGAACGACCTTGTCGAGCGTGATCCGAATCGTGCTAAACTCGCGCGGGTCGATATGCATCATGGCTGGAGTGCTATAGGGATTGCCGGGCTTAGTGGCCCAATGTTGCCCCTCGCCTTTGTCCGGCGGCAGTTTGACCGTCTTCCCGCTCGCCAGATGGAATTCTTCGTAGACATTGAAAACCGCCTGTACCGAGAAGTCTCCCGCGGGCAAATCGGCGATGCGCTCGGCAGGAAATCCTACCGCGTCCTGATCGACGATAACCGGCCGGCCAGTCGGCAGATCTTCTACATCCACCCCAAACGCCTGTTGGGAGGCGCGGAAATGCAGATCCTGAAACGGATCGACGAACTGCGACGAAATGACGTAGGGCGTGAACTCAAAGCGCGGCTCGGAGGAAGTGTCCCGCGACAGAAGGAGCACCAGATGCCCATTGTGTGGCCTGTTACTGGTATTGGCCGGAATCGTGACCTCGAATCGTAGCCCGGATGCTACTCCCAGAGAAGGTGCAAGGCAGAACCATAACAGTGCGAAGACTGATCGAACAGCTTGTGCGTTTGGCATGCGGAGATCCATTTAGTATGGACCAGTGCGCCCTGCTGGGGCCTAAAAAAGCTTCGGCGCGGCGTTGTCGACGCGCCGCGCCATTCAAAGAGGGGGGTAATGCCTATGTAGTTATTGTTATCGTAGGTGGAATTTTATCGCGAGTCTCCATCACGAGGATCGGTTTTCATCTGCAACTTTCGATTGGCTTCACCCGCCAAACTTATACGGCATACCGAAACGGCCAATGAGAATCATCGGTCTGTCGCCCGGAGGCTGCACCAAGAACGATTGTATTTTGCCGATCCGGCTATTTCGAACCGCCTTCACCGTACCTTCAAATTTGCCCGTCTCCGCTTCATAAAAACGGACATTCAGCGCATCGTCCGATTCGCGGGTCCAACCAAAAACGTAATCGCCCGGAGCCAGAACCAGAGCGTCCAGCCGAATCGGCACTTGCGTCAAGAAGAAGTGCGAGTACTTGCCCTCGGCAGAATAACCAGCGGTGATCAGGACCACCCCTGCTACGTAATGGCCTTTCCCGTCCGTGATACCAGAGGCAGTGCGGGTTTCGGTCTCAATGCGCTCTTTTTCCACTTGCGCGCGGGCGGGGATAATCGCTTTCAACTCCGCTTCCGTCGCGGCACGCCATGTCCCGGAGACCAGGGCCGCGGCCAACGCCATTCCCTGCCAAACGCGTATCATGGCAGCTCCGGCAAATGAACAATTCCGCGCTGCAGAGCCGTCGTAGCCGCTTGCGTTCGATCCGAAACGCCCAGCTTGCTCAAGATGCTGTTGATATGCGTTTTGACCGTGGCCTCGGAAATGAACAGCCGCCCGCCAATCTCCTTATTGCTCATGCCATCCACGATCAAACGCAAAACTTCCAGTTCCCGGCCGGTCAATGAAGGGCCGCCCATGCGCTCCGCGAGCCGTTGCGCAACAGGAGCCGGGATCCGCGTCTTGCCGGCGTGCACGGCGCGGATGGCCTCCATCAGTTCATCGCCGAACATGTCCTTCAGTAAATAGCCCCGCGCCCCCGCCTGCAGGGCGCGGAAAATGTCTTCGTCTCCTTCGAAGGTCGTTAATACGATGATGCGAGCATTAGGGTAACCTCGACGGATCGCCGCAATCGCCTCGACGCCACTCATCAAGGGCAAACGCAGATCCATGATCGCGATATCGGGGCGATGCTGGCCGAACAAGTCCACCGCCTGCAGACCGTCGGCGGCCTCAGCTACCACGGTCATGTCGGGGATAGTCCTGATCAACGCGACCAGGCCCTGTCGCACGACGTGATGATCTTCAACGACCAGAATACGGATGGGTTCGCTCAATGGACCGGCGTCTCCACGGAAATTCGTGTGCCCTTCCCCGCCCCGGTGTCCACTCTAAACTGTGCATCGATCTCGGCGGCGCGCTCGCGCATGCCGCGAAGCCCGTAGTGTCCTTCAAGGTCGGCGTCATTCCCGCTTTCGACAAAGCCGCGTCCGTCATCGGCGATGGTCATATGAATGTTCTTGGTATCGAAAGCTAATTCTATATCGATGTGCCCGGCGTCCGCATGGCGCACCGCGTTCGTGACTGCCTCCTGGGCGATTTTCAGCAGTTCTTCCTCGACTTTCGGCGTCAAGGGCCGATACGTCCCGCGCACGGCCAGTTTCACCTCCGCCCGGTTGCCGGCCGCCGCACGAGTTACGCGCGCTGCCATCTGTGAAACGCGGGCAGCGAAGTCCTGACTTTCGGTCGATTGCGATCGCAAATCCCAAATAGCGCGTCGCGCTTCGGCCAAACTGTTGCGCACCAGCATACGCGCTTCATCGAGGTGTTCGCGAGCACTTTCACCCGACACTACCATCAAGCGCGAAACTAACTCCAATTGGACCGAAACGCCCGCAAAACCTTGCGCCAAAGTATCGTGAATCTCGCGCGCTATGCGGTTCCGCTCCTGCAGCACGGCGCTGAAACGCTCCTCGACGTGGCGCACTCGCCAGCGATACGCAGCCCAACCGAGCAGCGCCATGCAAAGCGCTACGAGTGCATAAAACCAGTACGTCTGGTAAATGTGCGGCTCAACCCGAAACACGAGAGTAGCCGCCGAAGTGCTCCAGAATCCATCGTTGTTGGAAGCCATGACGCGAAAGCTGTACTGTCGCGGCGGAAGATTCGTATAAAACGCGACTCTCCGCGTACCGGCGTCAATCCACTCGCGATCAAACCCCTGAAGCTGATAGCGAAATCGCACCTTTTGCGGCGCTATAAAGCTGAGACCTGCATACTCGAACGACACACGCGAATGTCCAGGACCTATGTCTGCGACCTGAGCTGGATCAAGACTCCGGTCATCGATGGACACCGCTTCAATGACTACCGGCGGTGGCACGCGATTCATCTGGACATGCGGGCCACGCAACACCGCGACGCCCTTCAGAGTAGCGAACCACAATGAACCATCGTTCGTTTCCCAGATCGACGGATGCCCGCCGCCGCTGGACTCACTGATGCGCAAGCCATCGCTCGCCCCATAGGAGGCGACATTCAGCGTCTTCGACCGGCCCTCCACAAAAGCCAGCAGATCCCTGCCGCGAACGCTGAAAATTCCGCCATCGGAAGAAATCCAAAGGTTCCCATCGGCATCGCCAGCGAGTCCGTATATGGTCTCAGGCAGTTCCAGGCGCGATGGGAATCGAATGAACTGATCGCGATAGAACGCGTCCAGTCCGCCAGCTTGCGTGCCGATCCACAGAATGCCCCGGCTGTCGCGATAAAGCGCGGTGATGATGTTGCTCGAAAGTCCCTGGGCAGTTGTGTAGTTCACAAGTCCACCGCGATAGAGATGCGCCAGCCCGTGCAGCGTCGCTATCCAAAGATCGTTCTCGGTAACCGGCAACATCGCGCCGATCACGTCGCTCCCCAACCCTTGCGCTTGCGCATAGAGCGTAGCTCGCCCGCCGCTCATGCGCACTAGCCCGCGCCGCGTGCCGATCCACAACGCGCTATCCTTTCCCGTAGCCAAAGACCGCACAAAATCGTCGGGCAAGCCCTCCGCCGACGTGATAGTCGAAACCGTTTGGTCATGTATGCGATTCAAGCCGTCCGGAGTGCCGATCAACAGATCGCCATTGGCGTCATCGCCGAGGGCTAGGGTCACATTGCTCGACAATCCGTCGGCCGTTGTCAGTGTCGTGAATTTACCGTGTTCATAGCGCGCTACGCCATGCGAATCCGTGCCGATCCAAACCACGCCCTTGCGATCCTGAAACACGCACCGCACTGAATCTTCGGGCAGTCCATCGCGTGTGGTGAAGGTTGTGAACTTCTGTGCGCGTAAGATGCTGAGGCCGCCCGATTCTGTACCAATCCAGATGCTGCCCTCGCGATCCTGCGTTATGGCGAGGATCGTCTCGCCAGTGAAGGAGTTTTCCGCGTTCAACTGCAATGGCCGGCCATTCACAGTTCTGGCAAGCCCCACGTCTGTACCGGTCCAAAGCGTGTGCTGTGAGTCCTCGAAACGCACGGTGATCTGACTGGAGACCGGCCTTGGCGATGAAAACGGCGATGCCACAAATCGCTTGCCGTCGAAGTGCGCCGCACCCGTGTTCGTGACCGCGACCAGCGCTCCGTTGGGCTCGCGAGCAAGCGACCACACGTTATTTCCCGGCAATCCGTCCACCACATCGAAGTGCGTGAACCGCCCGTTTGCCAGGCGCGTGACGCCATCCGCCGTGGCAATCCACAGTGCGCCATCGTCCATCTGCAGCAAACCACGGATATTGTTGCTCTTCAGTTCTGGCGTGCTGCGTGTGTTGTAAACCAAAAAGCGTACGCCGTCGAACCGCGCCAAGCCGCCTTCGGTACCCACCCACATATAACCGTCACGCGACTGCAGAATCGCCTGGACCGTGTTCTGCGGAAGGCCGTTCTCAGATTGCCAGGTCTGCCGCGCGAACTCTTGCGTCGCCGGCCCAACGCTCGCCGCTCGCATCGCCATTGCCACGAGCCCACAACACCAGAAGAAGCGATACGCAGCGATCCGCATTCACTTGGCAGGTGCGAAAGCGAACAGCGTGTCTCCCGCTGCCGCCACCACATATTGCCGTCCATCCAAACGATACGTCTCGGGTCCGTTGCTCAATGAATGAGCCATATTGAAGTGCCAAAGAATGGCGCCGTCGCCTGGGTTATACGCGATCAGGTTGCCCGCATAGTCGCCCGTGAACAGCAGGTGACCAGCCGTGGTCAGGATGCCGGGAAATCCCGATCCGCCGCTCGCTGTCAAATACGCATGCCGCCAGGCGATGTTTCCCGTCCGGTAATCAAGCGCCTCCAGCACATGTTGCGACCATAGATTGCGCCCCGAACCGCCGTAACCTTGCGGCTTCTCATCCGTATCGGTCAGATACGCCAGGCTGTAGCCGTCGGTCGCGTTGACATAGAACAATCCGGTCTCCGGGTCGAAGCTTGGCGGCAACCAATTGGTCCCGCCACCCGCCGGAATGGTCAGCAACACTCCATCCAGCGACGGCTCCTTCTTCTCACTTGGAATCGGCTCGCCCCGTGCGTCCAAGCCCTTCGACCAATTTAAAGGCACATAGGGCTTCGAAACCAGGCTTTTCCCGTTGGTGCGGTCCAGCACAAAGAAGTACCCATTGCGCGCTGCCTGCGCGAGTAACTTGCGCGGATGGCCATCCACGGTCGCCTCGAACAGGACCGGCGTCTCCACGTTATCCCAATCATGCGTATCGTGCGGTGATGCCTGGAAGTACCAAACCAGCTTGCCCGTTTCAGGCTTCAACGCCACAATCGAGCAGGTCCACAAATCGTCGCCTCTGCGGCTCTGGCCGGCGTAAACCGGATTTGGATTGCCGGTGCCCCAATACAACAGATCGAGTTCGGGGTCATATGTTCCCGGCAGCCATGTCATTCCCCCGCCGTGTTCCATTGCGCTCTCGCCGGGCCACGTCTCCGCGCCGGGTTCGCCAGGCTTTGGTTCCGTGTTCCAGCGCCATTGCACATCGCCGGTTTCCGGATCGCGTGATTCCAGGAACCCGGGGACATCCATCGCGTCGCCGCCCACCCCAACAATCACGTGATTGCCGATCACCATCGGCGCCATAGTGGTGAAGTATTGCATCTTCTCATCGGCTACTTTCTTGCGCCAGCGTTCCTTCCCCGTCTGGGCGTTCAAAGAAATAAACCAGTCGTCCGGCGTCATGAAGTAAAGCCATCCGCCATACATGCCCACGCCGCGATTGCCGATCAGGTGACCGCCCTGGTCCTCCCAATCGTAATGCCAAAGTTCCCGCCCCGTGCGCGCGTCCACGGCGTAGACGTGGTCAGGGATTGTAAAGTATAAAACGCCATCCACCATCAACGGCGTGGATTTGATATCGGGAGCGCCAACGCCACGCTGCTGCCCCACATTCGCGATGCGATACATCCAGGCTACGGACAGCGATTGCACATTGCCCGCATTCACATCTGCAAGCGGGCTAAAACGCCGCCCAGAGTAATCGCCGTTATAGGTGGGCCACGCTTCGCGCGGCGGCTTTGCTGGATCAAGGCTCTGCGCTTGGACCATATTCGCCGCGGCCATCAAGGCAAGAGCAGCTTTCGTCAACGTGATTCGAAACGAATTCATTTGAGAGTGGCCAGATACGCAGTCAAATTATGCATGTCGGCATCCGTATACTGCTTCAACAATTCAAGGTGTCGAGCCAATTTGTTCTCGACTTCTACTTTCGTTCCGTTGCCGAGCACTAACGAGTGCGGCACGCCGGCTTCATCGACCAGCGTGACCTCAAAATCGTCCACACTCACCAGATTGCCTGTAATCGTCTTCCCTGTCGGGAACGTGACGACCACTTTAGAAGGAGTTTTGGTATCGCCGACCGAGGCCGGATAGAGAAAAGCCTGTTGCAGATCGGCCGGCTGCAATTTCGATCCGATATGCGCTAGATCGCCGGTGACCGAATGGCAAGTATTGCACTGGCCGGCTCCATTGAAGTAAGCGGCGCCTGCGGCTGCGTTCCCCGTAACGATGTTCAAAAGCTTATAGGTGCCGCGATTGGCCGCCTGGTATACCTGCTGATGCAGAAATTCAGCTATGTCATAAAGTTGCGCGTCGGTTAATGAAGGGAAAGCGGGCATCCCACGATCAAGCCGGCCACCGTGTACCACTTTGCCAATCTCTTCACCTTTTTCATCGTGCAACACCAAGGCGGATTGAATCAGGTTCGGGCCCTCGCCCCCTCGCGCTTTCGGTCCGTGGCAAAATGCGCAGTTCCGTGTATAGATGGGTTCACCAAGCGCTGCCGCAGCGGCATCGGGAGCGGGTCCGAGCCCCAGAAATTCTCGCGTACGGTCTGCGCCGCGCGCCGGCCGCTGGGGCTGTTGCGGCCCCTGCGCAAAAGTTGTGGCCGCAAAGCAGAGCAGAAAAATAAAACGCCGCATCTTCTATATCGAGAGCCCGCGCGCGTATGCCAGACACTGCTTCACGTTCTCGTTCTCAACCTGCAACTGCGCAGCATGGTCCAACTGCGATATTCTCGGCAGCGGTTTGGCCGGATCGCTGTGCTGTTGCACCAGCTTTAATGTGCGCGCGAGGTAAACGCCATTCCGATCGGGAAAACCCGCCCAGTACTGATCCGTCAAACACGGCACACGCAGCGGATCGCGCGTAATCATCTCCAGCACCAGATGAATCTGCGGCCGCGCGCCCTTGATTGTGGAGATGACGCGCGGCAGATCCATGATGCCTTGGCCCAGCAAAACCTCGGAGAGCAAAAATCCGTCATCATCGGGCGCGACCGCCATATCTTTGAAGTGCGTGGTCACGGCGTACGGCGCCAGCGTTTCAATCGCGTACATCGGTGCATCAAGCAACGCAATGTTATTACCGCAATCAAGGCAGGCGCCCAGATATTCGCTCGAATGCTTCTTTAGAAGCGCCGCCAGTTCATCCGCAGTGCGGTCCTTGTGATTCTCTATTCCTGCGGGGATCTTATATTTCTCCAACACCGGGACAGCGGCAGCCAACGCCGCGTTCGAGCGCTCCATCCAGGCCTTGTAATCGGCCAGCGTCGTATGCGTCTCATACCGCCGTCCGCCGGAGCTCTGCGTCCGGGCGCAAGTGACTCCCGCGGTGCGCGCGTCCGCCAGCGCCTTTTCAAGCGCTTCGGTGTTGCTCCCATCGCGGGGCATCGGAACCATCGCTTCCACATACATGCCGTATTTCTCGGCCCGTGTGCGGATCTCGTGCATGTCTCCATTCAAAACCGATTGAATACCCGCCGCACCCAGTGCGTGGCAGTGCTCTAGAAAATCCAGCGTGTCCTTTGGCTTTGCCACGGTCATGTAACACGTAGTGGCAATGCCAAGCTTCGAACGCGCCGGAGTCTCGTCCGCCCAACTAAATCGCGATGAGGAGATGGCGGTCATGCAAGCGGCGCCCGCACGCAGCCAATCTCGCCGTGTCACGAACGTTGTTCCTTCAACTGCGCCATTGTTTTGCCCACCGGGCCCGGTCCAAAATCGATTCGTACATCCGCAATGCGCGCCCCAACAACCTCGATGCGATCCAGATCGGTCGTCCCGATTCCTACGCGCTCGGCCAATTTCAGCGCGCTATCCCCGCGCACAAATGGTCCCGTACCCCGGTCGGTTTGCGGACTATAGCTCATCACCGCCATACCTACTGAATCCACGCACACGGGATTGCGCCCAACTACGAACACACCGGGCGTCATTCGTTCCACGCCTCCGGGCAGCCATGGCCCTTCGCCGCCCCGCACCGTCTCGACTCCGTCCACAATCGCTAAATCGACCGGCCGTATGCCAATCTGATCGACAGCAATGCGCGGCACCCTGTATCCGGGATTGCGCGGAGACTCAGGATGTAATTCGGTGTCAATCCCCGCTGGCGGTGGCGTGGTGCCACTGTGGCAAACTGGGCCGCGTTCCTGCGTAGGATGCTCATTTCCATTGGCCCCGCAATCGCCGCCATACAGCGAGCACGGCGTATTCCCAAAGTTGTTCTTGATCGACATTGTCACACCGGCAATCCAGTGATTCTTCATCTTCGAAAGCGAAACGTAGGTGTCGCACTCCACAAACGCCTTGTTGATGTGATATGCCGGGTACATGTAGCCGCCCCACGGCACTTTCAAGCGGACATATTGTTTGTAACCGCCCAGGTTTTGCACATTGTGCCACTCCACCTTCGTGCCCAGATTGTTAATCGCCGCGACGTCAATCCCGTATCGCGCCCATAGCGCCGGGTCCTCGGTCGCCGGGAAGAAGCTCTCGATAATGCTCACCCGCTTGGCGCCCGCTTTCGCCAGTAAATGGACCGTCGTAGCTACCGTGCTCGGGTCCGTCCGATAAGGCAGATTGGGAGTGAGCGGAAACCTCTTCGGATTGCCAGTCAAGTTTAGCTTCAGGGCGACGGTCTTGCCGCGAACCAGATCGCCGATCCCTCCAATTTGGTCGAAAGCCGTCGACAGTTTCCCGGGAACATCGTCGCTGTAATTTCGGCAGCGGACAATCGCCACCGTGCTCGCCGGCGCATCTGCCTTTAAAACCTTGCTTAACCCGAGCATTGCTGCGCCGGCGCCGGCCGCGGCCAGCAGATCCCGACGGGAATAATGAGAAATCGATTTATGTCCCTGCATGCGGTTATGGTATCTCTCTCAAGAGCACAAAGGTGCGCAAAACGATGCAAGAGTGTGCGATGAAGCGAAGGTCCTTCCTGTTTGCAATGGCCGCATTCCCAATTGCGGCGCAAGCGGCAATCCCTAAAATGAAGATCACCCGCGTGCGGGTCTATGCTCCCCCGGACGCCTCGCCGCTTTTCAACCAGAGCGACCTGGTGGTGCTGATCGAAACCGATGCGGGCATCACGGGCATAGGCGAAGGCGGCTCCAAACAGATGCTGGAGCAGTGCGCGGGCCGCTTGATTGGGCGTGATCCTCAATTTATCGAACATCTCTGGCAGGATATGTCGCGCTCGTTCTTCTATCCGCCGGGGCGTGAGAAAGAAGATGCCTTGGGCGCGCTCGATCTGGCTCTCTGGGACATCAGGGGCAAGGTGCTGAATCTTCCTGTGCACGAGGTGCTGGGTGGCATGACTCGCAATTACTGCGAGTGCTACAACACTGCTGGCCGCATCCCGGGCGTACAACCCGGCATGAGCATCCGCGAGCGTGCGCAGCTTACCATCGCTGCCGGTTACCGGGCGTTCCGCATGGGCGCGGCCGACAAACCCATCAATACCACTTACAACACGCGCGAGCGCGTCAATCAGCTACTACGCGATTGCCAGGAGGCCCGGGAAGGCGTCGGCAAGGATGGCGACTGGGCGGTTGATTTCCATCAGCGCTTCGACTTATCCGATGCGATCCGCGGCTGCAATCTGATTCAAGATCTTGCGCCCTTTTTTGTCGAAGACCCCGTACGGGCCGAGGCGTTCTTGGAAGACCTGCCCATCCTCCGCCAGAAAGTTAATGTGCCCTTGGCCGCCGGCGAGGAGTGGGGCAACCGCTGGGACTTCAACAAGCTGGTCGAGCACCATGACATCGATTACGTCCGGGCCACGCTCGCCAACGTAGGCGGCATCACCGAGATGATGAAAATTGCGGCCCTTTGCGAAACGCATTTTGTGGGCATGGTGCCGCATTTCACCGGTCCAATCGCCACGGCCGCATTGGTCAACTGCCTTGGCACATTTTCCGGGCCGCTGCTGATGGAATATAACTTCCAGGGCCGCACCTTCCCATACCTGCCGCAATGTCTCGATTTCAAGGATGGAAAGCTGTATCCGAATGAGCGGCCGGGGCTCGGCGTCGAGGTTGATATCAAGCCGATGCAACTGATCACAGAAATCACCCAGCCGGTAACCGCCCGCGCGCAAACCTATTTCCGTCCTGACGGCTCGATTACGAACTGGTAGCGGCGCGACTGGTAACGCTCCGGTTCAATTCGGATCTCAGGAGTGTGAACGTTCCGGGAATTCAACATCACACCGTTCATTTAAGCGATCTCAAAATGCACCACGCAGAGGCCGGTTCGGGGCCGCCTCTGGTTCTGCTGCATGGGTTCCCGGAGACCTGGTACTGCTGGCGGCATCAAATTCCGGCCCTGTCACCGCGCTATCGCGTGATCGTTCCCGATCTGCGCGGCTATGGCTATACGGACAAGCCCGCTTCCGGCTACGACAAGCGCACGATGGCGAACGATATTTGGGAACTGATGCAACACTGTGGCATTTCCCGGTGTCCGATCATCGGCCACGACCGCGGCGCACGCGTAGCCACGCGCTTCGTCAAAGATCGGCCCGCCGCAGCGGAGCGCCTTGTCGTGATGGACAACATTCCCACCCGCATCATCTTTGAACGTATGGACGCCAACATCGCGCGCGGCCACTGGTTCTTCATATTCAACAACGTTCCGGATTTGCCGGAAGCGCTGATTGCCGGACGTGAGGAGATCTGGCTGCGCTATATCTTTTCCACCTGGTGTTATAACCCCCTGCTCTTCACTAATGAGGAGATCGCCACTTACGTCGCAGCTTATTCTCAGCCCGGAGCGCTTCGCGGCGCGTTTAGCGACTATCGAGCCGGCCGAGAGGACGTCGCGCAAGATGAAGAAGATAAGGACACGTTGATCGATTGCCCAACCCTGGTCTTGTGGGGAAAAGATTTCGCGCTGGGAGGCAAGATGTGGGACTTCCGCGAGGTCTGGCACAAGATGGCTCGGAATCCGCAGTTCGTCTCCATACCTCAATGCGGCCATTTACCACACGAAGAAAGGCCGGAAGAGGTGAACCGCGCGCTGCTGGCCTTCCTCGAAACCTGGAAAGGGTAATTCACATTCCTACGAATCCAGTCCCGCTCCTCTCTTGAAGCCGGAAATTAGCAGTATGCTGTACAGGAAGGCGAGGCACGATGAGACTCGGGAAGGTTTTGCTGTTAGCGGCGCTTGCGATGTCCGCGTTCGCGGCTGATATCGCAGGCAAATGGACGGCCACGATGGAAGGCCCCGACGGCCAGATGCAAATCGAATTCAATTTCAAGGTGGATGGCGGCAAAATCAGCGGCACCGCAGTCGGCCCTATGGGCCCGTCACCGATCTCCGAGGGTACACTGGACGGCGACAATATCTCGTTCACGGTGGATGCCCACGATATGAAGATCGTTCATAAGGGTACGGTCAATGGCAATGAGATGAAGCTGAAGGTCGAAATTGGCGACCAGACCATGGATATGACCGCGAAGCGTGCCGGATCGTAGGGCTGACTCCAATCGCGTCGTGAGCCCCAGTTGCAGATATTTATTATGCTTCGCCGTCGCTTTCATCGCGGCCGCGCAGCAGACAATTCCGGACGGCAACCAAGCCGCCCTCCTCGAAGGCACGGTTGTCAATGCTCTAACCAAGGAACCGGTGAGGAAAGCGCAAGTAGCGCTCGAATTATCCGAAGGCGCACACAATTCTGAAATGGTCGCTACTACCGATGAGACGGGCCATTTCCGCTTTGCCGATGTGAAGGCAGGCCGGTACGAACTGAAGGCGGAGAAGAGCGGATTTCTGGATGGCTCCTACGGACAGACTAAGGCTGACGAGGAAGGATCGCTTGTAAAGGTCGGCAACGGCGACCACGTGCAGGATTTGAAGATACTGCTGTTTCCGGGCGGTGTAATCAGTGGCCGTGTATTGGACGCCGACGGGGATCCTGTGTCGGGTGACGAGATAGTTCTGTGGACTCGATCGCGCAAGTTGGCAAAATATGGGGAGCGCGCGTAGGCCAAACCACGACTAACCACGCGGGCGCGTATCGCTTCGATAGCTTATCGCCGGCGACATAGCGGAAGCCGTAAAGGTCGAAGCCGGCCAGGAGCAGTCCGGCGTCGATATCGCGGCGTGCCGATCACTCAACTACTTCTCGATCACGGCGCAGATTTGACCATTCGTGCAAACCTTCCAGGTCATTATGAGCGTCCGGGGGAACTCCTGAATTGCACGCCACTGGAATACGCTCTGCTCTTCCCTGGCCATGAGGGCGAGACCGTTAAGCTAACTGCGCGGGCGGTAAACAGACATGGGATCATAAAGAGGGCCTCCGGCGGCGCTCTGAGGACGGGTCGGCGATCGCGGTGGATTCTGCTACCGTGTTCAAAGCGTTGCTTTTTCAGAATCGGCAATGAGAGGAATAGGTGAGTAGCATGCAGAACGATGCCAGCAGCGGGGTTGAAAAAACCCGAATTCAGTTTCTGGATAGCGAACTCGACATCTGCCAGACCTTCCTCAATGTTGCCGAAATCGAGGCGGACGACCCGGAACGCCAGGCTCAAGCGGAGAGAAACGCCCTCCTGAGTTATGGGACCGCACTTGCCTGGATTGGGACGGTAAACAGCGGCGAAGAGTTAGACCGATTGCAGACGAAGCTAAGCCGGGTCAAAGATCGGCTGGAGCGGAGTAGTGTCTGAATCGGGAATAGGCCCGGCATGTTCCCATATCGCGATTTATCGAAAAAACCTAAGATTTTAATCGTTGAGGATGAGACGATTACCGCGCACCATCTGCGGCGAATTCTGACTCGGTTGGGATATGACGTGGTCGGGGTGACAGCCGATGGTAACTCGGCCCTGCGCTTAACGTCGGAAACTTCTCCGGACCTCTTATTAGCTGACATTGGGCTCGAAGGCGAAATCGATGGGATTGAAGTAGCAAACCGGGCCAGAGAACAGTGGAAGGTCCCCACGGTTTTCCTAACCGCCTATAGCGACCCCGCTTCCATGCAACGGGCCCGGGTTACCGAACCGTATGGATACTTGGTTAAGCCATTCGCGGAACAGGAACTGCACGCCACGATCGAAATCGCGCTTCAGCAGAAGGATCTGGCGGCTTCTCGCGAACTGCAGGTACAAGCGGCAACAGAAATCCTCGGCCGCACACAGGAAGAGCTGAACACCGTGACGCGGCGTCTGTTTTCCGCTGAGGAACAGGAGCGGCAACGAATCGCCAGGGATCTTCACGACGACATCGGCCAGCGTCTAGCCCTTCTACAAATCGATCTCGAGAAGCTGTGGAAGAAGCTTCCGGCGACAATTCAAGATGAGACCAAGTCGGAACTGGAGACCGCGCTAGCGCGGGTTGCCGGCATCTCGAAAGATCTCCGCGGTGTTTCTCATCATCTTCACCCGCAAATCCTGGATGATTTGGGACTGGAGACGGCACTCCGGCAATTATGTGAGCAGTTCGAGGAGCGCCATTTGATCAGAACACGCTTCTCAATTCGAAATGTTCCCACAGAAGTGGCGGACTCAACTTCCCTGGCCCTATATCGCATCGTCCAGGAATGCCTGGCCAACATCGCAAAGCATGCCCAGGCCGACTCAGTCGATATCGCCCTGATTGGCGGTATCGCATCCATCGAGCTCACCGTTCGCGATAACGGAGCGGGATTCGATACTCGAACCCGGAAACGCGGATCTGGCTTGGGCTTAATCAGCATGGCACAACGGGCAAAACTGGCCGGAGGTGATTTCGAAATACATTCAAGCCTCAAAAACGGAACACAGATTCACGTAAGCATCCCCTTAGAAGTAGCGGATCAGCAAGACGCGAACGCCATCGCAGCCGGCCGATAATCGCTTATTACGGGCGGCGGCCCTATTGCCCGGTTTCGGTTGCCCAACTCTCGAGGCGAGAGAATGAAAGAGTTAAGCAATGTCTGCATCCGACGAACGCAGTATGAACGAAGAGAATGAATTGGCTGGCCGCGACGCCGGTCAAGTCGCGTCAGCACCGGTGCAATTCGATCGTGGCAATGACTTCGATACCAGCCCTCCTCGCGGCCATGCCTTTCCTATCGTTGGCGTAGGCGCCTCGGCGGGCGGGCTGAATGCGTTTGTGCGCCTGCTGAAGGCCTTACCGGCGAACACCGGGATGGCCTTTGTTCTCGTTCAGCACCTTGATCCGCATCACGAGAGCCAGCTTCCCGGCATCCTTCGAACATCTACCGACATGCCCGTTCACACCGTTGAAGACGGAATGACAGTACGTCCTAACGAAGTTTTCGTGATACCGCCGAATTCAACCATGATCCTTGAAGACGGCGTGTTGCGCCTGGCTAGCCGCGGGCCGGGATTGCACCTCCCGATCGACGCGTTCTTTGAATCGCTGGCGCGGGTGCAGGGCAGCCGTGCCATCGGCATCGTCCTATCCGGGAACGCCTCCGACGGCAGCCTGGGCGTAAGAGCGATCAAAGAAGAATGCGGGTTGACCTTCGCCCAAGATGAGGGTTCGGCGCAGCACATCGGCATGCCGCGCAATGCCATCGCAACCGGCGCAGTCGATTTTGTCATGCCCCCGGCGGACATTGCCGCCGAACTGCTGTACATCAGCCGGCATCCTTTTGTCCGCGCTCCCGAGAATCAGCTCGAGCGGGAAATTCTGCCGGACGGAGATGGAGATCTCAAAAGAATCTTCAAAGTGATACGGGCCGGCACCAAAGTCGATTTCCAACACTATAAACGAAACACCATTCGGCGCCGCATCGGCCGCCGCATGCTCGTCCGCCGGACCCGCACCATGGATGAATACGCAGCGGTCTTGGAGGAGCACCCCGAAGAGGTGCGAGAGCTGTATCGGGACCTTCTGATTAGCGTCACAAATTTCTTCAGGGATCCGGAAGTGTTCGTGGAGCTTCACCGTCTTCTTAAGGACCTGCTGCTGACCCGGAACGCGAATGAGCCTTTCCGGGTCTGGGTACCCGGCTGCGCGACGGGAGAGGAGCTGTATTCGCTTGCGATCTGTCTGAAAGAACTGATCGACGAGTTGCAACTGGACACGCCGGTGCAGCTATTCGGAACCGATATCAGCGAGATCGCGCTCTCTCGGGCCAGGGCCGGCAACTATCCCGATACCATCATTCAGGATGTCTCCGCGGACCGGCTGCGCCGCTTCTTTGTCCCCGCAGACCGGGGCTACCAGGTGAGCAAGCCGATTCGCGAGAGCTGTGTGTTTGCCCGTCAGGATGTCACGCTGGATGCGCCGTTTGGCCACATCGATCTAGTTAGCTGCCGCAATCTCCTGATCTATTTGGATTCCCCTCTTCAACGGAAGGTCCTCCAAATGTTCCACTACAGCTTGAACCCTGCCGGTCTCCTTCTGCTGGGGAGCGCCGAGTCGGTGGCGGCGGCGGACGATCTATTCACGGTGGTCGATAAAAATCACCGGATTTATGGCCGAAAGGCAGGCCCTCTACGGATAGATGTGCGAACGATGCCCGAGTACGCCACCCGAGACGATCTCGATCCCGTACCAACGCGCATAACACTCAGCGGTATCGAGCTGCAGAAGAAAGCCGATCTTATCGTCCACAGCAAGTATTCGCCCGCAGCGGTGGTGATTGATTCCGAATTCCAAATTCTCCACTTCCGCGGCCATACCGGATTCTACTTGGAGCCGCCGTCGGGGGAAGCGACACTCAACCTGCTTCGAATGGCCCGCGAAGGGTTGAGGACGCCGCTGCGTAAGTCGATAGGAGCGGCAGTCACGCGCAACGTCTCCATTCGCGAGACCGGCGTCAGTATAGAAAATCGGGGTGAACGCCGTCAAATCAACCTGGAGATTACACCCATCAACGGCGCTTCCGCGGGAGAGCGCTATTTCCTTGTGGTCTTTGAAGCTGCGCTGGCCAAAGGCAGCTCAACCGAATCTGGTATCTCGCTGCTGGTTACGGACGAACGCCCCGATGCCGCATCAACGCTCCAATCGCAAATACAAGAACTGCGTCAACAACTCGCGGAGACTCGCGAACACCTCCGCAACGCCAATGAAGACCATGAGGCCAGCTCGGAAGAATTGAGGGCGTCGAACGAGGAAGTGCGAAGCGCTAACGAAGAACTGCAAAGCACCAACGAAGAGCTAAGCACGACCAAAGAGGAGTTGCAAAGCGCCAACGAAGAGCTGACCACGGTTAACGAAGAACTGCAGAACCGGAATCACGATCTCGACGCGCTCAACAACGATCTGGTCAATCTTCTGGGCGCGGTGGATATTCCGTTTCTGATGGTCGACAACCAACTGCGGCTGAGGCGATTCAGTTCTGCCGCGGAGAACGTATTGAATGTGAAGGCTATCGATATCGGTCACCGTGTGACTCACCTGGATGGCCGGATCGATCTAACTAGCTTCGATGGGCCGATGCGCAAAGTGATTGAGACCCTCAGCATTGAACGCTGGGATATTCAGGACAAATTGGGCCATTGGTTTACCGTGACAATCCGCCCCTATCGAACGATCGACAACCGCATTGCCGGGGCCGTTATCGTCTTTCTCGATATCGACCCCATTAAGCGAACGCTGAAGGCAGCCGAGGATGCGCGAGATTACGCTGAAGGCATGATCGAAACGGTTCGCGAGCCGCTGGTTGTACTCAACCGCGATCTGAGGATTCAGCGCGCAACGCCGGCGTTCTACGAGACTTTTCAGGTATCGCGAGGCGAAACCGAGGGCAGACTGCTCTACGACTTGGGGAACGGCCAATGGAATATCCCTCGTCTGCGCGAACTGATCGGACAAGCATTGTTCCGCAACAAGCCGTTTCAGGATTTCGAAATTGAACACGACTTCCCACACATTGGCCATCGCACCATGCGTTTGAATGCGCGTCGTATCTCGCGCGATCAGGCGGAAGATCCAATGGTGCTGCTTGCGATCGAAGACGTCACCGCTCGCCGGGAAGAGGCGGAGGTCCGTTATCAACGTCTTTTTGAAACCGCTAAGGATGGAATGTTGATCTTAGATGCGGAAACCGAAAAACTGACCGACGTGAATCCGTTCTTCCTTGAATTGATCAAGTATGGACGCGAGCAGATAATCGGGTGCCGCTTGAATGAAATGGAATCGTTTCGTACGGCGCCGGAGGTGCAAAACACGGTGCATGAATCGCGCTCCCACGAAGTCGTGCGCCATGATAATGTCCGTCTGTCGACGATTGAAGGAAGCTTCGTCGAGGTCGAGTTGGTGGCAAACCGCTACTGGGTTGGCGGCCAGCAAGTCGTTCAAGTGAATGCTCGCGATGTGACCAGGAGAAACCGGGCCATCCAGGATCTCCGGGAAAGTGAGGAGCGCTTCCGCCTCTTTGTCGAGAGCGTGCAGGACTACGCGCTGTTCCAAATGGATTTCAATGGCAATATCACGAGTTGGAATTCCGGAGCTGAGCGCCTGCTCGGATATAGCGAATCGGAAATACTCGGTCAACCCGCCAGCCGTGTCTTCACGCCCGAGGATGTAGAAGACGGCGAAGCGGACAAGGAATTAGAAACGGCAAGAATGACCGGCAAAGCAGAAGATGAGCGCTGGCACGTTCGCAAAGACGGCAGCCGATTCTTCGCAAGTGGTGTCCTGACGACGGTACACGATGAATCCGGGCGTCTCCGTGGGTTTGCGAAGGTAATGCGGGATGTGACCGGGAAGCGAAGCGCGGAAGAACAAATCAGGGCGTCCTTGCGGGAAAAGGAAGTTCTGCTCAAGGAGATCCACCACCGCGTCAAGAACAATCTTCAGGTCATCGCCAGCCTGCTCAGCTTGCAGTCGGAATATATGGGCGATTCAAGAGCACTCGATATGCTCGACGATATGAAGAATCGAGTGAGTTCCATTGCCTCGATTCACGAAATGCTGTACGGCTCGAGTGATTTGTCGCGAATCAATTTCGCCGCCTATGTGAACTCGCTCGCTAAAGATCTCCAAAGCTTCTATCCGGCAACTGCAAACACAGTTGAAGTGAATATCCACGCCGAACCGCTCTCGCTTGATATTACGCAGGCGGTGCCCTGCGGCTTAATAGTGAATGAGCTTCTGACGAACTGCTTCAAGCATGCATTTCCGGACGGCCGCGCTGGCGTTATAGAAGCTTCGTTCGAGTGCGTTAACGATCGTTGCGTACTGGAGGTTTCCGATAACGGCATCGGCCTTCCCGAAACTTTCGACGCCCAAAACTCCGCATCCATGGGTTTGGTCTTGTTATCTCTCCTGGTTCAGCAACTCAAAGGCACGATAGAAATAGGCCGTAACTCCGGCAGCCGCTTCACCATTTCGTTTCCGAAGAAGCCTACGTAAAATCGGAGCTGGGCTATTAGAATTGTGCCCGCCCCTCCCTCTGAAACTTGTCGCCAATCGCCGCTAACTCTGGCGGCGCGGGTGTTTGCCGCCAAGTCTTAATTAGCCGCTTCATATTCAGCAATATTCGAGGAACTCCATCCGGGATTTCCGCAGTTATCAAGATCATGTCCTTCGGCGGATCACTGGGGTCGATATGAACGAAGTATTCGAGGACGGCGAGCGACAGCCGCTCCGACGGTCTCTTTACTCCCTATCTGCTGAAAAGCGCAAAGGGCCCGGATGCGCACCGCCATCTTACCGGGCCCGTTTTGCGCGAATACTTTAGAAGTTGAACCTCCCGGTCAACTGGATGGACCGTGGTCCCGCGCCCTCTACCGTTTGAAGGCTTGTAATCTGGCTGAAGCCTGCTGTCCCGAAAATCAGATTGCTGGGCGCGGCGTAGTTCGGATGGTTGAACAGATTGGCTACTTCTGCGCCCACCTGCAAACGCACTCGCTCGGTGAAGTTGACCGTCTTGATCAGGGACATCGAAACGGCGTTGGTGCCCGGTCCGACGATATCTCCGTTGCTGGCGTCCCCAAAGCGGCCGATGTTATCGTTCGGCACGGTGAAAGCGCCGGGATTGATCCAGTGAGTGAGGTTCTGGTTCAGGTACGGATTAACACCCGGGACGGTATCCGCGCGTCCGCTGCCAACCAGTTGATTAAACCCAGTGCCCGACGGATCGCCGTTCATATAGACGCTCATAAAAGGTCCAGTTTGGAACAGCAGGACGCCGCCTAGCTGCCATCCGCCGACAACGCGGTCGATAATCGGATTTCCACCGTTCAAGAACGGTTTACCCTTGCCGAAAGGTAATTCGTACAGGAAGGTGGTTTGAAAACGATGGCGGCGTGTGAAGTTGACGTTGCCGTAATCGAGACCCGGGTTATTAGGGTCCGTTATGACCCCTCCGCCCTCACCCGAGAAGCTCGTACCGGTACTGTAGCCCGCGACATTGGAGAGGTTGCGAGCGAATATGTAGCTGCTCTGAAACTGAAGACCGTGCGAAAAACGCTTTTGAGCCGTCACGCTGAGCGCATTGTAATTGCTCCGGCCCTTGTTGGCCTGATAATAGATGTAATCGAAGATGGGGTACGGAGCGCTTGAGGCCGCAGTGGTGAAGCCGACAGTGTTCGACTGAACCTGATTCAGGTTTTCAGTCACCCCAAGATTGGAACCGTGATTTCCATCGTAGGAAACGCGTAGTCCTATGCCGGCTCCCAACTCCCGCTCCACGGTAATATCCCATTCCTGGACGGTGGGATCTTTGTAATGGATGTCATTGGCAAGATCGAAATCCTGAGTGCCTGGTTGGGCAATGTTGGAGGGGTACGGATTTGGAAACGTATACAGAGGTGCGCTCGCGCCCGTCGGCACGGAATTCTTGAACACGGCAACGTCGCTCGATTCCACAGCCCAGGCATCGTCAATGGCCGAACCCAATAGCGCCTCGATGAAGCGCCCGTATCCGCCGCGGATCACCGTTTTGTCGTCGCCGAATGGACGCCAGGCAAAACCGATGCGCGGCGCGAAATCAGTTTTCTGCGAATAGCGAAGGCTCTCCGGAATCCCCGCCTGCGCAGCGGTCAGGAGAGGAGTGGGCGCGATCGACTCAGTAAAGCCCGGATTCACGATGGCTTGGACGGATTGATTCGGGATCACCACGGCTCCGTTCACGGTCTGGCCGTTGACGGTGCTGGTATAGTTCGGCAGGAAGTTCGCTAAGTTGTTCAGGTGATCGCGGAACATCGGGTGATACTCATACCGCAATCCATAGTTCAACGTGAAGCGTTGGCTCACCTTCCAATCGTCCTGAGTGAAGAAACCATAGTGCGAGGCGTAGGCCTCCGTGTTGGGTTGGATGACGGACGAGATTTGGGTCGAGTCCGGATAGCCGAGAAGGAAGGAGGCGAACGGCGTAGCCGCGCTCGTGCCAAGCAATTGCTTCATAACCGACCCGTTGAATGTGTAGGAGCCCAACCGGCTGCTGAGGAACACGTTCGTATAGAGGCCCGTCAGGTAGCGATAATCGGCGCCGAATTTCAACGTGTGTTTACCCTTAGTCCAGGTAAGCGTGTCTAGCAATTGTTTTGTGCCGTTTTTAGAGATGCTGGACGTGGACCCTCCGGAACTCTGAAAGCCGGTGATCTTGAAGTTCGGAACCGCATCGCCGGGCGGAATGCCGCCGGGCAGATTGGTTAAGCCGAGTTCACTCGCAGCCTGAGCGGCTGTAATCCCAAAACTGGTCGCAGTGTGATTTCCACTGAAACCGCCGCGTAGTTCGTTGATGATGTTCGGCGAAATGGTGTAGTTGTAAGCGCCGGTGAGGGCATCGTCAATCTCCGGTTGCGACAGCGGGCCCAATAGCGGAGACCCGGTCGGGATGTTCGATACGCGCCGATTTTTATAAGTAAATCGAAAGTAGACCTGCTGCTTCGATGTTAGGTTCTGGTCAACGCGAACGTCGCCCTGGCTGCTATTGATCGGCTCAGGAAACAAAGTCAGATAGTTGTTGGCGACAAGGCCCGCGCCGCCGTAGTTCGGCGTAGGGTACAGAAGATTCATCGCTTTGAGGGATAGAGGAGAAATCTGGCTAGCCGGAATGATGTTAGCGGGATATAGCTTCAAGGCCCCGGCGTATCCAGTGAGGTTACCGCTGCGGAGCGCCTCAGTCGGCATGTTCTCAATCGTCACCACCTGGCGGGGCAACCGCAATGCTTCATAGCTGCCGAAGAAAAACGTCTTATCATGTCCGTGGTACAGCTTCGGTATGCTGACCGGGCCTCCCAGGAATCCTCCAAAATTGTTCATCTTCAGCGTCGGTACGGTATGGCTGAACGTATTGGAGGCGTTCATGTAACTGTTCTGAAGATTTTCAAAAAACCCGCCATGATACGCGTTGGTTCCGCTCTTCGAGATCGTGGTGATGTCGGCGATGCCGCCGAACTCCGCGGGGTTTATAACTTCGCTCACGCGAATCTCTTCAATGGCATTGAATGAGGGAAAGAGTTCCGTCAAAGGCCCATCGGTTCTCGGTCCAACGGCACTGATTCCGTCGATAGTGATCGAGAGCATCGTTGGCAGCGCTCCGGCCACCGAAATCCCGCCGCTCGGATCGGTTTGCACGCCTGGCTGCGTGGTCAACGTCGACATCGGACTTGTGGATCCGGATCCGCGCGTGGCGATCGCTACCGGCAGATCGACTAGCTCATGGCCAGTCTTGGTTACCGCGATGTTCGATGTATCGGTTTGCAACACGGACTCCGCTGTTGCCTCTACGTTTACGGTCTGCGTTTGCGACGCGACCTTCAGGCTGGCGTCTAACCGCTTCGTTTCGCGGGCCCCAAGCTCGAAAGTGGAAAACTCCTCTTTCTGGAATCCTGGCGCTTGGATCGCCACTTGATAGTTCCCGGCGTCGACGTTCACAAATTCGTAGTCACCGGTCGGTTTGGATACCGTTGTGCGCTTTGCATTGGTATTCACATTTGTCAGTTCGACAATAGCGTTGGGTACAACACTGCCGCCTGGGTCTTTGATGGTGCCGAGGATCGTCCCGAAGGTTGACTGAGCGGAAACCACGGGGCAAATTCCTAAAATCGTGACAAGAACGAGCAACTCGCGAGACCAAGCGACTGGGCACCTTCTCTTTGGGCCGGACGATTCCGGCATTTGCAATTGGAGATGGAACAAGATACACCTCACCCCTGAGGAGGAAATAGATTCGTTTGAAGCCGGAGTTAAAGGAAGCCGCGGAGCTGCAGCCAGCACGCGGCCAGGAGAGCACTACGCCCGTGGTGCTCTTGGTACTTGGCTAGCCGGGAAACGTTGGGGAGGGCCCGGCCAGCGAATTAACACACTAAGCCCACGCAAGCCAAAGGCTCGGCGGCACTTCAAGACTTTGACACAGCGAAAACAAAGAGTAATCAGTTAGCCACAATTTGTCAATCAATCTTCTTTATCTGCTAGATGGAACGTGCTGCAATCAACCGTAACTTACAAATTTTTCTCTATCGATTCGATTTCACCTTGACACGAGGGCCGAAGCTGAGGCACACTCAAGGGCGTCAACTTCCCGGAAAGTCTCCAGAAAGTAGTCCGTGAACCGTCCTCGCGGGCATTCCTTGACACCCACCCTCCCGGTTGAGGCGCACCGAACGTAAAACCGATAGCGCTTTCTGGTCGACAGGCGCTCGCAGACATTTGGTTCGAGACTAGGGCAGATGGCCCTGCCGCGAAGCGTGTGTTAAACCCGCGGCGAACGATGTCAATGCACCGCCGGGTTCTGGTTCGAATCGCTTTGAGCCGGCCGGCGACCGATCCTATGAACCTCTTTCGCTTTCTAACAATCTTAGTAACTCTAATCATTCTCCCCGTCGCGTTCGGCCAGCGGCAACGAGGTGGCGGCGATAATACCAACACCGTCCCGCCCGAATCGGAACCCGGCATTCCCGTCACCGATAAGTTGACCATCGATAAATGTTCTTCCTGTCACAAGGCGGACGACAAGGGCAACCTGACGCGCATCTCTTGGATTCGGACCACTCCCGAGGGTTGGGAGGAAGCAATCAAGAGAATGGTGCGGCTGAATGGATTGGTGATTACGCCCGTTGAGGCGCGCCATATTCTCAGCTATTTGTCCAGCGATCACGGAGTCGCTCCCGAGGAGATAGCCGAGAGGCGATGGTTCCTCGAAATGAGGCAGCCGGAAACCGAGCCTATTCCCAATGCCCAGATACGTATGGCCTGCGCTTCTTGCCACGCGTTTGCCCGTCCCGAGACGTGGTTCCGCAGCTCTACCGAATGGAAGCTGCTGGAGAACATGCATCTCGGCTACTTCCCTGTAGCTGAGAACAACAGTTTCCATGCGCGGCAGCGGCCGGAAGGCGTACAGATGTTGCCCGTTGTGTCTACTCCCCCCGGAGGCCCCACCAAGGATCCCGTCGACGAAGCACTGGAATATCTGGACAAGAATCAAGGTCTGCACTCAGCGGCGTGGTCGAATTGGCGGGCATCGCTGCGAGATCCGGACCTCAAGGGCCGCTGGGCCCTATCCGCAACTTCGCCAGGGAAGGGCCGGTACTTCGGCTTCCTCACAGTAACGCAAGGATCGTCGCCCGATGCGTTCACCACCGAAGCCACGTTGACGCGTGTAGCCGACGGATCAAAAGTCACATTGAAGGGACAAAGCGTCGTCTATACCGGCTATGAATGGCGCGGGCGTTCCAAGGCTGAACCCATAGGCACTGTTCGCGAGGTCATGGCGCTTTCACCCGACCAATCGAAGATGGAAGGCCGTTGGTTCTGGGGCGATTATCAGGAGTTCGGTTTCAACATGCAGGCCCGGCGCGAGTCTAGCGACATCACGGTGCTGGGTACCGACGTTACTTCAATTCACGCCGGATCCAAAGACGTTCCTGTAAAGATCTTCGGAGAGAAATTCCCCCGCGGAGTAACTCCGGCAGACATCGTTTTGGGCGCGGGAGTTCACGTCAGCAAGGTAGTGGCGGCGACAGCTACTGAGCTTTCAGTTCTGGTGGACGTGGATACTCAAATCGTGTCCGGTTTCCGCAGCGCTTCTGTCAAGACCGGACTCGCGCCCAATGCCTTCGCCGTCTACGACAAGATCGACTACATCAAAGTCTCAACCGATTCCGCTCTGGCTCGCCTGGGCGGCACAACTCATCCGAAAGGCTACGTCCAATTTGAAGCCGTCGGCTACAACCGGGGCTTGGATGGCGTCGCCAACACCGCGGACGACATCAACCTGGGACCCATTCCTGTGAAGTGGTCCATGGAAGAATTCATTTCGCGCTTCAACGACGATGATAAGGAATTCGTCGGGTCCCTTAGCGCCGAAGGGCTGTTCACACCGGCGGGCGAAGGACCCAATCCACAACGGAGATTTATGACCAACAATACGGGAGATGTTTGGGTTGTCGCCAAATATAAGGACGCTGCCAGCGGTCCCACTCCACTTGAAGCAAAAGGCTATCTGGTGGTGACCGTGCCGGTCTACATGAAATGGGACGAGCCGGAGGTGGCCCAGTAATGAGCGCTGCTGTTCAATATCATCCCGGTGAATTCCATCCCTTCTCGGTCGAAGATCATGACTTTCTCTATCTGGTGCCCAGCGGCGGAATCTTCGAACTGAGCGCCCCCGCCGCACTGGCCCTCCGGCACGTGCAGGAGCGGTCGCGCAGCAAAGAAGAGCTCGCGAAGGAACTATTCGGCGCTGGCTTTCCGCAATTGATGGTGGATGAGGTCTTAGAGGACCTGGTCGACTCGCAAATGCTGGTCCCGCCCGGTGGCGTCCGAAATGAGCCGGAGCCCTTGCCCGCGCATTTCCCTCTGCAGTCGATAGTGTTGAATCTGACGAACCAGTGCAACCTGTCCTGCAAATACTGTTACGAATATGGCGAGGACAAGGTCGCGACACCCGATGGCAAGCCCAAGTTCATGGAGTGGGAGATTGCCAAGACCAGCGTCGATTATTTCTTCAAAGATTCGGCCGGACGCCGCTCGATCCATATAACTTTCTTTGGCGGCGAGACATTAATGAACTTCCCGCTGCTCAAAAAAGTGGTGGAGTATGCCACCGAAAAGGCGGCCGCTGAAGGGCGCTTCGTCGACTTCAGTCTGACGACTAACGCCACGCTACTCACTCCGGCCATAATCGAGTTCCTGGCAGAGAATCACATCGGCGTGACCGTTTCGATTGACGGTCCACCCGAAATGAACAAATTGCGTGTGTTCGCGAACGGCCGGCCCAGTTACGACATCATCGCGCCGAAAATCAAGCAACTGCTGGCTTCGCACAAAACGCGGCCGATCGCGGCCCGCGTCACTCTGACCGCGGAAGTTACCGACTGCATCAAGATCTTCCGGCATCTCACGCAAGACCTCGGCTTTCACGAAGTCGGATTCGCACCCGTCACAAGCGCGCCGAACCGCTTGCACGCCATTGGCACCAGCAAAATGGATCATATTTTGCAGCAATTTTGCCAATTAGCCGACGAGTATCTGGCCGAGGCCCTCGAAAATCGGCAACACGCTTTTTCGAACGTTAGCGACACGATTTCCGAACTGCACGAGGGTGTAAATAAGTCGCATCCATGCGGCGCTGGATTGGGGTTGGTCGGCGTGGGACCGTCAGGCGATATCTCTCCCTGCCACCGCTTCGTCGACTCG
>DATBEF010000158.1:0-6497 GCA_036269625.1 Bryobacteraceae bacterium
GAGCAGCGCGATTGGTACAAATACACTCTTGATCTTCCGATGCTCCGTGATCCCGGGGGTGAGCATGCGATCTACTGCTCCGCCGACTTGAATCTGGTCGGAGGTGCGGTTGCGATGGCCACTGGGAAGTGGCTTCCCGAGTTTTTCGACGAGAACCTTGCGAGACCACTTCAGTTTGGCCATTATCACCTCAACCTGATGCCGACGGGAGAGGCCTATATGGGCGGAGGAGCTTATCTGCGCCCGCGCGACGAGCTTAAGCTCGGGCAGTTATATCTCAACGGCGGAACTTGGAATGGCCGACGTGTTGTGAGCAAGGAGTGGGTGGCGGATTCCATCTCGCCTCACTCGAGCTTCACTCCGGCGCTCGAAAGCGAAGGCGAGCACCGATACGGCTATGGTTGGCACAGTCACGATCTCAAATTCGGCGGTCGCGTCTATCGCGACTACGGAGCAGGAGGTAATGGAGGCCAGCTTGTGATCGTCATTCCGGAACTCGATATGGTCGTGGGCATTAACGGCGGAAGTTATGGAGAGTTTCGCAAGTGGTACCGCTGGGAACTGGAGCTTGTGCCTGAATACATCATCTCGGCTGCTACAACCGTGCCGCGCCATTGAGCCACATTGAGGGCACTTCCCCTATAGTTTGGAGTATTCTTTTGGACGATATGCCAATAGATGACTGGGCGACCTACGAACTTTCGACTGGCGCCGTCATCACCCGCGTACTGGCGGCCATTCAAACCAGTGGGTCCACTTGCGGGTGTGGTGACGTACGCCCACGAGACAGCAGTCTATCTCTGGGACGGCACCGGCGGTATCGAGATGCAGCAGAGTGAAACGAAACGCGTGGCGCCCAACGATCTAGTCGACGCAGTCGGTTTTCCGGTCATCGGTTCTTATACACCGATTCTGACGGATGTCTCGATTCGCGGAAGAGGCACGGCGAAGCAGCCTATTCCGTTCTCCACCACCGCGGATGGGGCCCGTAGCGGACGTTATGACGGGCAACTAATTACCGTAACCGCCCTTTTGGAGGGAGACGAATCGCAGCGCCGATAAACCTACGCTTCTCCTCAAGTCGGGCGAGACTCACTTTGTCGCGAGCTTTCCCAGCCGGTCTAGTGCCGCGGGCCTCAATCTGACGCAAGCCAGTGTTCTAGAGCTTACCGGAATTTGCGTAGTCGAGGTGGACGATGGGAAACAACCCATTTCGTTTCGCCTGTTGCTCCGCTCTTCTAGCGACGTGCGGGTCGTGCAACGCGCTCCTTGGTGGACACTGCAACGCGCAGGCATCCTTCTGGCCGCACTCGCAATCGCCACGCTTCTGGGCTTCGCCTGGATGCTATCGCTCCGGCGCCGGGTACGGCAACAAACAAAAGATCTGCTTGAGGCGAAGCAGGAAGCCGAGGGGGCGGATCGAGCCAAGAGCGAGTTTCTTGCCAATATGAGTCATGAAATTCGTACACCCATGAACGGGATACTCGGAATGACTGAGCTCACGCTCGGCACCGAACTAAATGCGGAACAACGCTGCTACTTGGAAACCGCAAAGATCTCCGCCGGTTCGCTGTTGACCGTGCTCAACGATATTCTCGATTTTTCGAAGATTGAGGCCGGACACCTCGAGCTCAATCCGGCGGTCTGCAATCTTTACGACGTCGTTGTCGGCGCCGTGAAGAGCCTGGCTGTGCAGGACTGACGAGCCCAAACCGCTTAATCTGAACATACTGCTTGCCGAAGACAATCGCGTCAACCAGTTGGTAGCCAGCCGGCTTCTTGAAAAGGAAGGCCATCGGGTCACAATCGCTAACAACGGGAATGACGTCCTCGCCAATCTACGCCAACCAGCAATCGAAACTTGACCTTATTCTCATGGATATTCAAATGCCCGAAAGGGATGGTGTTGATACGACCCTTACAATCCGCCGCCGCGAACAGCTCAGTGGCGAGCATATTCCGATCATCGCTTTAACTGCTCACGCTATGAAGGGAGACCGCGAACGCTGCCTAGCAGCGGGCATGGACGGCTATGTCCCAAAACCGATCCGCCTTGAGGAGCTGCGGGGAGCGATAAAGCAGTGTCGAGTTGGCGTTTGTGTCCACTCCCCGTGTCTCCGATAAGCTGCCGATCTTCATCTTGCCAGCTTCCCCTGGGCTCATGCTGCAAACAGTAAATCTCAGGCTTTCCTAGCCGCAAAAGCCCTGAGCCATGGGGCTCGCGAGGGCGACTTGTCCACAATAGATGGAGCAGCGTCGAAACGCTTTCTTTGAGAAAGATCACATTTTATAGGAGGTGCAGCGCCTGATGGATTCTGAGCGCTTCAGCAGACGAACTTTGCTGGCTGGAGCAACAATTGCCGCAACGCACAGAGGAACGCCGTCGTTCGCGGTTGCCGCGGGAAGCGAACCACTGGACTGGACGCTCAACCAAGCCGCGCACTCGCTCGCCAATCGCAAGATTTCATCAGAGGAATTGACCAAGCTTTGCCTGGCGCGCATTCATAAGCTTGAGCCCAAACTGAACGCCGTCATCACCCTTCAGGAGGAGACCGCGCTTGCACAGGCGCGAGAATGCGACCGCCAGCGAGCAGCGCACGGACCGCGGGGCCGCTTATACGGCATTCCCATTGCTCTTAAAGACAACATCGATACAGCAGGGGTGCGAACCACGGCAGCCAGCAAGGTTTTTTGGAATCGTGTGCCGGTCGAAGATGCGGAAGTTACCAGCCGACTCAAAGCCGCGGGCGTGGTTTTCCTCGGAAAGCTCAACCTCGATGAGATGGCATTTGAAGGAACAGGTACCACGAGTTGCTTTGGCCCTGTACACAATCCATGGAATACGGACAGAATTACGGGTGGATCTTCTGCGGGCTCCGCGGCGGCTGTATCTACAGGAATGTGCTTTGGTTCAGTGGGCAGTGATGATGGCGGTTCGGTCCGTATTCCCGGGGCGTTCTGCGGCGTCGTCGGGTTTAAGACCTCTTATGGCCGGGTGAGCACACGCGGAGTTGTTCCATCCGCCTACTCGATGGATACGATCGGTCCGATCGCGCGAACTGTCGAGGATGCAGCCGCCCTCCTCCAGATTCTCGCCGGATACGATCGTCTGGATGCGATCACCTTTGCCCAACCCGTCGCCAACTATATGCAGGCGCTCTCAAGTCCCATCTCCCACCTGCGGATCGGCGTGCCGCGGCAGTATTTTTTTGAAGGGCTACAGGCAGACGTTTCTTCGGCGGTCGAAGAAGCGATCCGGCAACTGCGCAGCAAAGTGTCGGAGGTACGCGACGTCATCCTTCCACGCCTTCAAGTTCCGGCAAACGGCAGCTACGACGTGGAGCTTTACCATTACCAGAAGCCGTTCTTCGACAGGACTCCCGAACTGTACCATCCCTGGTCGCGACGCCAGATGAATGAGCTGAAGAAGGTAGAGACCGTGCCTTACGTGGAAACGTTGAAGAGGATCCGCGAATGCCGCCGCGATATTCGGAGCACCTTTGAGATGGTCGATGTCCTGGTTCTCCCAACCAAACGGGAACCCGCCCCCCTCATTTCGGAAACCATAAACGAAACACACCAAAGGCCGCCCAGCAACACGAGCGCTTTTAATCATTTCGGCACACCGGCGATCACAGTACCCTGCGGCTTTTCAAAAGGCGGGCTTCCCATTGGCTTACAAATCGTCGGGCCGGCTTACGGCGAACCCGTTGTTCTCGCGGTTGCCTATGCTTATCAGCGGCTGACGGATTGGCATACCCGAAAACCGCCCATAGTAACGCATAACTGAGTTGTGCCCGGCAATCTAAGTACACGGTGTTGGTAGCCGATTCAGCCAGACGACCGCTGACGGACACCTATTTAGAGCTGTTCCGCCGTCCCGCCCCAATCCTGTGGATGCACATCCGCCACCGACTGCGAGAAAGTCCACGAGTGTCCCGCGAAGTCGTGCGCGTTGTATTGCCGCTCGCCGTACGGGTGAGTCACGGGGTCTTGTGTAATCCGCGCCCCGTGATTCCTGGCACGGTTGCAGTGGGCATCGGCGTCCTCGACGCGAACAGTGACCGAGTATCCCACGCCCAGCACTGCGTTGACCTCATTCAGGCGCATTTCCCTCACGATCACTGCGCCATCTCCCACATTCAACTGCACGCGGTGATTACCGATTCGTATACGCACGCTAAATCCGAATGCATCACACAGCCAAGCCGCAGCCTGATTCACATCTGAATACGCCAGCACTGGAATTACCGTGGCGCGAGGTATCGATCTGTTCGACAGCATCCTGTTTCTCCTCCACCAATTATGCAAATCAAAGAAGGCCGGTATCCGCCCATGCTCGACCCGCACAGGCGTCGACATGAATTGAGATACGAAGATGACTCGAAAAATCGCCTAGCCGTCGATGTAAGAATCTAGACTACCGGCAAATGGCCTTTAGAGTATTCTCAAACGAGCAAGTGCGATCAATTGCTATCGAGCGATAGCCATGCAGTTTGTACTGTAGCCGCAGCACTCAAATGGAGAGAGGCACTTCGAATGAGTTCAATCTTCATTAGTTATAGGAGAGAGGACGCTGAGGGTCAGGCCGGCCGGTTGTATCACGACCTCACTATTGAATTCGGCTCGGATTCAGTGTTTATGGACGTTGCCGCAATACAGCCGGGGCGGGACTTCCGAAAGGCAATTGATCAGAGCTTATCCTCGTGCGGTGCGTTTCTTTCGGTAATTGGTAAGAGCTGGCTGACTGTGAAAGATAGTTCGGGGCAGCGGCGCTTGGATGATTCCGCTGACTTCGTCCGCGTGGAAACCGCCGCCGCTCTACAACGCGATATTCCCGTAATTCCGGTTTTAGTGCAAGGCGCTTCCACTCCGAGACCCGATCAACTGCCAGATAACCTTAAGGATCTTGCTTATCGCAACGCGATTGAGTTAAGTCATCCACGGTGGGACTCCGACGTGCAGTTGTTAATCAAGGCGTTGCGTCCCTATGTCGCCAAGGCGCCACAGCAAACGGGAGAGTCGAACGCTCCACGAGGGGGCGCACCCTCCGGGGACGTTAATCGGGCCGATGACAGACGGAGTAGGGCTAAATTAGCGGCGCTCGTCGCGATTATCGTTGCCGCGGCGGTTGGCTTGACGTTCTCCCTATGGCCAGCGCGCAAGATCCCAGTTCCGGATCTGCAGGGACAGATGCTCGATCCGGCCATTGATGTGCTCCATGCAGAACATTTGGTATTGGGCACCGCGGAACGTAGAGAACAGGCTGGGGCCACACCCGGTAGTATTGTGGCTCAATCGGTGAGGGCTGGTGAACACGTGCCAGTTGGAACGCGAATAGATCTCACCGTTGCAGCGATGCCCAAAGGCGACAGCAGGCTCGCAAATTCGCCTCTGGCGGCGCTATCGAAGTCCGTTCCACCGAAGAAAATTGCAGCGCCGAACTCTAGAGAAAAGCTGAGTACGGAGGGGACCGGATCTCCGGCACCTAATGCTGCCAATGCGCCCGCGATGGTTGATCCAAATGAGCTGACCCTGTTACGGCAGATGCAATTATCCGCTGAAAGAAAGCCAATAGAGCAGCAATCCACCAGATATCATTTCACACTGTCACTCAAGGTTCCCGAGCAGACACTCACCGACATTTCCCGCGTTCACTACGATCTTGTTTACGACCCCAATCCGTTGTCGTTGGAGGGCGGGCCCTCACCCAGTTTCAGTGCCGCCTATGAAGGCTGGGGTTGCTATTCCACTGTAGTTGTGACTGTGTACTTGAGTACCCCAGGAGCGCAGCCGTTCAAGAAGACCTTCGATATGTGTACGGTTCTGAGATAGTAGAGTCGAAGGGCAACTCACGAGCAACAAAAAATAATCGCCTGCGCCATCTCGCGACACATTGCTAAATTGTGATCGTGCTGGATCGAAGCGCAACCGCTATGGCGAAGAGCATCCGCTCTCGCGAGATCTCTTCCGTTGAACTGGTAACGGCTCACCTGGAACGGATTGAGCAAGTGAATCCGGCCATCAATGCCGTCATCGAACTGCTGGCGAATTCCGCCATGCGGCAGGCGAAAGAGGCGGATCGGCAGCTTGCGGCAGGTGAAGATCTCGGGCCGCTGCATGGTGTGCCATTTTCGATCAAGGATTCGATCAATGTCGCCGGAACGAAGTGCACGGCCGGTACTCTGGGGCGCAGGAACGCGGTACCCGCAGAGCGCGATGCCACGCTGGTTGCGAGATTGCGCGCGGCCGGAGGCATTCCGATTGCGAAAACCAATCTGCCCGATTTGCTGTTCTCGTTCGAAAGCGACAACCTGATCTACGGCCGTACCAACAATCCGTACGATCTGACACGAACGCCGGGCGGGAGTAGCGGCGGGGAATCGGCGCTGATTGCGGCGTGTGGCTCGCCTTTGGGGCTCGGAAGCGATTGCGCCGGAAGCGTACGATTGCCGGCGGCGTTTTGCGGGATCACGAGCATCAAGCCGACCAGCGGC
>DATBEF010000182.1:0-45823 GCA_036269625.1 Bryobacteraceae bacterium
CCTTCGCCTCCAGACCAGCTTTGAAGTACGGGACTAACGTATCGAGAAGATCGTCTTTCGTTTCGTGAAACAGGAAGAAGTGCGTCCCCCAGGGCACATCGCCCACGACGCCGATTCCTGTCTTTCTCAGCTCAGTGCCGCCCATTAATACCCCCCTGACTCCGAGCCCGGAATCATGTTCAATCGACGCAGCAATCTTAGCACCGAAGCTGTCGCTTTGGCGCATCGCTTCAAACAGGTTAGTTCGCTGCGGCCGTGGAGTTTCCGCCGAGAGGAGGAACGCCCAGCCCCATTACACCTACAGTAGGTACTCTCCAAAAAGCGAATCAATCTGCAGAAGCACCTCTTGAAACGGCTCAATTTTCGCCTCCGTATGCGGGGGCATTGACGGAGATTGGCCAATACCGCCAGGCACTGGCTGCTTTGGAACAGGGGCGAGCCATTCAAGAGGCGCTGCTGGCTGCGGACCCCAAAGATCTTCGCTCCATTCAAGACCTGTATGCCGGATTGAGCAGGGAAGCGGAGTGCTACCAGGAACGCGCTGCCGGCATTTTTGCGGAAGAAGGCAGTAACCCGACCGCGGATGCCGCAAACGCTTTGCGGGTCTTGTTGAAAGAACGGTCCTTCTCGAAGACATTGTCCGGATTGAACCAAATGATTCGGTTTGGCCGGCCAAGCTTGGTTTGGTGCTGATTGACATAGCACGGCAGCAACGCGCGCTGCAGCGGCCGGAGGGTTCGCTGGCCTTGGCGCAAAAAGGACTCTCCATGTTGAAGGATGTGGGGCTGCGGGCCTATACGAAAGCCTTTCAGCTCGATGACGTTGCGACCGGCCTGATCACCGTCGAACCCGCCACTCTGCGCGAGCCGGCGTTGGCTGTGAAATATGCTGCGCGCACGGTAGAAATGAGTGCTCATCGCAATGCTGAATTTCTGTTGACGCTGGCTGGCGCTTATCGCGCTGCCGGGCAACCTACGAAAGCTCGGGCGGCGGCTCAAGAGGGCTTGGCGCTTCTTCCTCCCGAAACGGAGGCCACGGTTCCATGCCGAGTGCGAAAGCTGCTGCGGGCCGAGATTCGGCGGGGCACAAGCAAATAACTTAAGTGAGATGGTCAGGACTTGAACAACGAACGTCGGCGTCAGCCGATTCGAGCCCAAATCCGGTTGTCCACCGTTGGTCTCCCCTCGCCTTCTTCCCGCAGCGCAATCGCGCAACCGATTTTGAAGGGACAAAACTTCACTTTAACCTGGCCCGCAAAGCAGCGATGGGGGAGCGGGAAGCGCGTTAGCCGGACTGATGGTCGCATTCACCGGCGACGTTGTAAGAGCCCCTTTGATGGCGTTGCTCCTGGCTTGGGTGATCACGAGCGACGGCACGAAGTCTGTTCCCCCACCGTACGTAAACGGCGTTGCGTTGCCTGGCGCAATCAAACCAATCAGGACGCCGGTAGCGCCGGCCCTTGCCGCCGCATCAATTTTCAAGCTGATGGCGCAAGCCCCACGGTCAATGAGCGCAATATTGCCGGCCGGATCAGCCAGGTATGGATCCGCGGAACTGCCGGGACTGATGGATCCCGCCGGGCAGCCGCGGCCAACGTACGCGACATTAGCCGTTACAGGCGTGTTGACCGGCGCGAAAGTGAGTGTCGCTGTGTTGGTGTACGATCCCGCTATCGTTGCCGGAGCATTTATAACCAGCGGAACCCGTGCAGAGACGTTTTGGAAGGTGTACCATCCATTCGCCGAAAACGATGGAGTCGTATGCAAGTACCAAGGCAGAAGCACTTCGTCTTGAAGATGGTAGGTTGTCGAATTCGTCACTTGCGTGAACGTGTAGGGCGCGCCTTCTAGGGGATCTCCGGTTTCGAAGTTAATCCCACACCCGCCGTTGTAGGATGCAGGCGGGACGAAGTTGAGGAAGCCGAAGGCGAACGCGCCAACGAATGGATCGTTCAACCACTCTGCAGTCTCATGGCTCAGACCGACTATATCCACGAAACTCAGCCCGATTTCAGATCCTGCAAACGTTCCAGGTTCCGCGTACGCCGCATAAATCCACGTTTTTGCAGTCGCAGCGGGTGGCCCCTGAGAATCGTGGTATCCCAAGATGCAGCAGTTCTGTATCAGGCCGTTGGTCCCCAGGTACACGTTGTCGGTCAGGAACATCGGCAACTCATTTGCCGAGTAGCTTGCGGTCAAAGCATCGATCGTGCTTTGGAAAAACGCCGTATCCACAACTCCCTCGAACCCGCCGCCGCTCAGCGCGTAAGCGTTGCCCAATCCCGGCGGAACCGTTATGGTGACGGTCGAGTCGACCAATGGCTGCCCGAGCAGCACATGATAATCCTGTGAGAATCCCGGCAGGTTCCAAAATTCGGCGCGCTGCAATGCATCCCCATATTGCGTGACACCGAGGTCGACCGAACCGGCCTTGTAGTCCGCATTCTGGAAAATCGGGGAGTTTTCTACGCGGGTCACAACATTGGAGCCATCTAAGGTCGGACTACCGGCGCCGGGGAAAATGAACTTCAATGGCACGATTACGGTCGGAATCGTGGTCGTGCTTGCGCCCTTCGAAGGATCTGCGCCCACAATGTTGAACGGAAGCAAGGCGCTGCCAAGGGACAGGAAAGAGGAGGTGAAATACGGCAATCCGGGGGTCAAGGCAGGGGCGTTCGCGGATATCTGGTCCTGCGCCGGTCCCGTTCCGATGGGTACATCGAAGCTTACCTTAACGGGAACCGGTCCACCAGCCAAGTTAATTTGTGCGGAAGCCGGTCCCTCGGCGGGATTCGGCGCCTGGGCGTACACGCCTGAACAGCCCAGAATGGTCACGCAGGCCAAGAAGGCCGCCTTGTTTAATTCAAACCAACGCATGCTCGACCTCCTCTAGATGTCTCGAATCGTCCTTGCCCGCTTGCGCCTCAGAACCATGAACACGGCTCCCGCGAGCCCTAATAACGCTACTGACCGCGGCTCTGGGGCGCCAAGCACGTAGGTGGTCCCATTATTGGTGTATGAAGTTATACCCGACGGGTCCTCGAATATGGCGACGGCGTTTGCGCTGAAACTGGTGGGAAGAGCGACGTCGTCCGCGCTATACAGCTCGACCAGGTCCCCGAGCCCCGTACCCTGACCAGTGTTGACGAAGTTGTTGAAGATTCGGAAAACATCGCTGATCGTGGTGCCGTCCGATTCAAACAGCAGAACATCACCTGCAATTGCCAGATCCCCATCCGGCAATTGAAGAAGAGTATTCTCGGGAATGTAACATGTCGTAAAGCTGGCGTTACAGTCCGCAATTGGAGCGGCGCGCGCCGGAACTGATAAGGCAACGGATAGGATTGCCGCACCTACGATCAGTCTGACGACCGGCCATCTTGAAGAGGGTGAGTGCATGATTATCTCCGCGATCAGTAGAGTGTAAGTGCCCGGCCAGTTTACTTTGAAACTGCTATATGAGTCAACAGGGACTTCTTACTGGGCCTCGGTATCAATCAACGCGGTTTCCTCCAGCAAGTCTGGGCCGATCCGACCACCGCTCAGTTTGCCGGGCGCCCAAACTACAGGCCCGATCCAAGGCAAGCGCGACAGTGTTATTTCGCGCTTGATCGATCGGACAGGACCGATCGCCTGACCAAGAGCGGATTCGTTTACGTCTATCGTTGGCCGTTTTGCGGATTCTATCGTGCAAAACCTAGCGCCAGCCCTATACCATGATTATCACATCTTGACGATCATAATAAAAGCGGGTATTCTGGACTGGACATTTCTTCTCCGGAGAATTTGTGGACGAAGCAAACACCGACGTGATCCAGGGCACGCTTGACATGCTGATCCTCAAGACTTTAAGCCTCGAACCGATGCACGGTTTCGGGATCGCACGTCGTATTGAGCAGATCTCGCAGGGAGTCTTCAAGATCAATCCTGGCTCGCTCCTCACCGCGTTGCAGCGCTTGGAGCGCGCCGGATGGCTCGATGCGGAGTGGTGCGTAACAGAGAACTCGCGCCGCGCCAAAGTCTATAAACTAACCCGAGCGGGGAGGAAGCAGCTCGAAAATGAGACTGCGGACTGGTCCCGCCGGGTGTCGGCAATCTCGCGGCTCTTAAAAGCGGAGGCCTAAGCTATGTCCATTTGGCGTCAACTCTCCCGCGGTCTCCGCGCTCTGACGAACCGCCGAGTCGCCGATCAGGATATCGCTGACGAGGTCGAGAGCTACCTCGAACAGGCTGCGGAGGCATTGGAGGCTGATGGAGCGCCTCCCGATGAGGCGCGCCGTTCCGTCCGGCTGAATCTCGGCAATGCAATGGCTGTCCGTGAACAAGTGCGCTCCTACGGATGGGAGAACTTCATCTCCGCGCGGGTGTTGGATGTACGCTATGCCGCTCGGCGTTTGCGGCACAATCCCGGTTTCACCGTGGTGTGCGTGCTTACCTTAGCAGTTGCGATCGGAGCGAATAGCGCGATCTTCAGCGTCCTCAATGGAATTCTTCTGAAGCCGCTGCCGTACCGGCAGGCAGATGAGTTAATCGAATTGCATCATACGGCTCCCGGGGTGCATTTTCCCGATGTCGTTTCGGCGCCGTTTCTTTATTTCACCTATCGCGAACAAGGACGATCGTTCCAAAAGATTGGGTTGGTCACCTCTGAGTTCCGGACTCTTACCGGAGTTTCCCAGCCGGAAGAGGCGCAGTGTCTCGACGTAACTGCCGAAATCCTATCGATGCTCGGTGTGGAACCGGAGCTGGGACGTTGGTTTTCGGACAAAGACGATGCGCCTGGCAGTCCGCCAACGATGGTTCTGATGTACGGCTGGTGGCAGGCGCGATTCGGCGGCAACCGCTCCGTGATCGGCCGTCGCATTGTCGTCGACGGCGTCGCGCGTACGGTGATCGGTGTCATGCCCGAGCATTTTCGGTTTCTCGATCTGAATCCGGCGTTCCTGATCCCATTGCAGTTGGACCGCAATAAGGCGTTTTTGGGCCAGTTCGGCTATTTCGGCATCGCCCGGCTTAAGCCCGGCGTAACGATCCAACAGGCCAGCGCGGATATCGCGCGCATGATTCCGATCGCACTGCACAGTTTCCCGCCACAAACGGGTCTGACAGTGAAGACTTTCGAAGACGTGCGCCTCGCTCCGAAGCTGCGGTATCTCAAACAAACTCTTATCGGAGACATCGGGAAGACGTTATGGGTGCTGATGGGAACACTCGGCGTCGTTCTGCTCATCGCCTGCGCGAACGTGGCAAATCTGCTTCTCGTTCGCGCCGAAGGACGGCAGCACGAACTGTCGATTCGAGCGGCACTCGGGGCGAACCGGAGCGACATTGCCCGCGAGCTCTTAACGGAAAGCCTCATGCTCGGGCTGCTCGGCGGCGCTCTCGGTTTGGGCCTTGCCTACGGTGCACTTCGATTGCTGGTAAAGATAGCTCCACCAAATCTGCCGCGGTTGAATGAAATCTCGATCGATGCTGTGGCGGTTCTGTTCACATTCGCCACCGCGCTCATCACCGGAGTCGTGTTCGGACTCATTCCGATCATCAAATATGCTGGTCCCGGAATCATGCCCGCTCTGCGGGGTGGTAGAAGGACATCGACCCAAACCAGACAGCAGTATCGAGCTAACAGCGCGCTGGTTGTCGTGCAGGTTGCACTCGCGCTCGTGCTGCTAGTCGGCTCCGGATTGATGATTCGGACATTTCAGATGCTACGCCGCGTTGATCCGGGATTCGATCCGAAAGATGCCCTGACTATGCGCATCACCATACCGGAAACGGCTGTCAAGGATCCCGAGGCGGTCATGCGATTGGAGCAGGGCATCTTGGAAAGAATCCGCGCCATTCCGGGAGTAACATCCGCTGGAATCACTACCGTCATTCCGACCGAGGGGTCGACTGGTTCCGATCAGGTTTACGCCCGTGACAAAACCTACCAATCCGTGCCGCCGCTGCGCCGGTTGAAGTTCATCTCGCCCGGACTCCTGGCCAGCATGCGCAACCGTCTGATTGCCGGCCGCGACTTCACCTGGACAGATATCTACCAGCGCCGCCCTGTCGCGATGGTATCCGAAAATCTCGCACGCGAGTTATGGGACGACCCGCTCCGCGCCATCGGCAAACAGATTACCGCCAACCCGAAAGATCCATGGCGCGAGGTCATCGGTGTCGTCCAGGACGAGCGAGAGGACGGCGTGCAAGAGAAAGCGCCGGCAGCCGCCTACTATCCGCTGCTGATGGACAATTTTCAAGGCAAGCCATTCCTCGTGATTCGCACGATCTCCTACATCGCACGAAGCAAACGAGCCGGGTCGCGCAGTTTGGTGACGGATCTGCAGCAAGCCGTCCGGTCGTTGAATGCGGCTCTTCCTCTCGGCAATGTGCGCACGCTCAACGAGATCTACAACAAATCGCTCGCACGCACCTCGTTTACGCTCGTCATGCTTGCGATCGCCGGCGCAATGGCACTCTTGATCGGACTAGTGGGGATTTACGGAGTGATCTCCTACTCAGTCTCCCAGCGCTATCGCGAGATCGGAATTCGCGTGGCTCTGGGCGCCCGCCGCCGGGAACTGGCGCGTTTGTTCGTCGCTCATGGCTTCGTGCTCGCACTCATCGGCGTGGTTTGCGGATTAGCAGGCGCAGTTGCTCTGACGCGTGTCCTCGTTTCGCTGCTCTTCGGCGTAAACCCGCTCGACCCGTTGACATACGCTGCGGTCTCTCTCGGCTTGCTCGTCGCCTCAGTCATGGCAAGTTATCTCCCTACTTTGCGCGCGATGGCCGTAGACCCAATCGATGCTCTGCGCGCGGAATAAAGGTGGACGGCTCTTCACCACTCGGCACAAACGATTCGCCGGGTTCTCATCAACTTCGGCGCTCAGTCCGAACCAGATGGTGGGCCGCCACCGGTAAGAACCCTCGCGTGTGCCATTGGAGTTCGTTGTCCGATCGTTATACACTCGTCCAAGCGAAGTGAACCGTTCGGAGGCGCCAATGTTCCGCTGCAAATTACTAAGGAAGTCGTGCAAAACGGGCTCGAAACCGCCCTTTGCGCTTTGCTCGTGGACACTACTTCTTTCGACGGTTGTCGTCCTGCGCGCGGCGCCCGGCAATCCGGCATCTTCCACCGACCCATCCGTCAAGAAAGCAGACGAACTATTCGCGGCGAGAGATTATGCCGGCGCCTTTTTGCTCTACAAGAAAGCCGCGGAAGGCGGCAATCTCCATGCCATGGCCCAACTTGGTTTGTCCTACGACCAGGCGTGCGGCGTTAAGGAAGATGAGACGCAGGCGATGTATTGGATGCGTAAAGCGGCCGAAGGAGGCGATACCGACGGGATGGCATATCTGGGAGGCCTTTACTCGGCGGGAAGCGGCGTCCCCGTCGATTACAAACAGGCGCTCCTCTGGTTCCATAAATCCGCGGACGCAGGAGGAGCCAGCGGCATGAATAAGCTTGGGCTCGCCTATCAGTATGGCCGCGGCGTCGAGAAGAATTTTCCCCTGGCGATGCAATGGTTCCGGAAAGCCGCCGATCTCGGGGACATGTATGCCTTAAATAATGTCGGCAACATGTATCTGGGAAACATGGGTATTCCTCAAGATTTACAGGAGGCGCTGCGTTGGTATCTCAAGGCCGCAGCACTGGGCGAAGCGGACTCCATGAACATGATTGCAGTCATTTACGAGAACGGCTCAAAAGGCATTCCGCGCAATCCGAAGGAAGCTGAGGCCTGGTACCGAAAGTCCGCCGCTCTTGGCAATGAGAACGGCAAGCAAAGCCTCATGCGGCTGGGAGGATGGCAGAATTTCGATATGAATGGCGACTGGGAAGCTTATTTTACGACTCCGGCCATTCCAGAGGCCATTCAAATCACTCAGCGAGACAACACTCTTAACGCAGTTCGCCTTCGTAACGATCTTTCGCCGATGGGAATAGCTTTCTTCGCGCGGCCTACGATCCCGAGACGCGGCAAAGTCATGCCGATTTGGCCGGCTTGAGTCTCTTTAGCCTCATCGGCGTCCTCAGTTCCTCGGCTCCGCCAAGTGGCAAAGGCGCATCCGATGCCTGGTCGCCCACAACCATCCAGGTCTTAGATCCGGACCATTTCAGCGTCGCTCAAAAATCTCCATTTCAGCGCGTCACCGCTCCCCGGCTGGATGACGTCCCATGCAGCCCACAAAATCCTCTGCGTGTGAAGCCGCTATGGGCTTACCTTAGAGGGAAGATGGCCGAAGATGCCGGGAAATATGAGATCGCCGGGTGTTGGTTCCATATCGGTCTTCAGGGCGGAGATGCACGATCCCGAAGCGGAATGGGCGATCTCAACCGAAAGGGGCTGGGCACTGGCAAGAATGCACAGTTTGCTGTTACCTGGTATGAGCGTGCGGCACAGGGCGGGGCCCCTTACGCGGCAAAAATGATCGCCGAGATGTACGATACCGGAGAACTTCCTATGGATGCCACGAAATCCCAGACTTGGCACGCGAGGGCACAATCGATGAAGGAGGAATACGACCGGAGAGTTGCCGAGGAAAAGAAAAAGGAGGCGGACGATTGGGCCGCCCTACATGCCACCGTTGCCATCGCCCTGGTCGGAGGCCAACTACTCACATGGGATGTCGGCGCCGATCCGGACTGCGACATCCGCGCTCGTGACAGGCTAGGCAATCCTGTTCCAGATTCCGTCGACCCTGCGCGCGAGGCGAGGCGCGATCGCATGGTCGCAAATGGCGAGATGTACTGCGGAAAGCCGATTGATATAAGCCCTCTCTTTCCTGAAAACTGGCGCTAGTCTTTCTTCGACCGACCGGCACAGTTTACGATCAGCGGCGTCGCTAGCGGTCCGCCATGCGTCACGGCCTCGTCTCGCAGGCGGTTCGCCAGAGTATCCAGGCCTAAGTCCGTGGCGCTCACAATGCCGAGCTGTTCCAAGTGCGGCGCCACACTTCGGACCGTTTCCGCAAACCATTCGTAGAACGGCGAGTCGCTCCCGCCGCTCATGAGGCATACGGCCTGACAATGCGTCGGAGAAAGTCCGGCCCGATGCAGCCAATGATACAGCCGGTTGCCGGTATCGGCGTGCGCCGCCACGCGGCGGAACAGCGCAACCAGGTACTCGCTGCATTCGTGGAAGAGCGGAAGCTCTGGTTCCGCCGATGGGAAATAAGATAGATCGTACTCCTGAAAGGCGGCGATCCCTCCGGGGCGCAACAGCGACGCACTTTTCTGAATCCATGCGAGAGGGTCTGGCGCGTGAATGAGCACATGTCTTCCCACGATGGCGTCATAGTGGCATTTGCTCTGATAATCCTCGAAAGCAGTCTGCTCGAAGAGCACCTGAGGAAGGTTCCCTTCACGGGCCCGCGCCTGTGCTGTTTCGAGCGCCGCATCGTCCCTATCCAGGCCGGTGACGGAGCCGTCCGGCCCCACTAAGCGGGCGACAAGCAGCGACACATCGCCAACTCCGCAACCGAGGTCAAGAACGCGCATGCCGGCGGAAATTCCAGCTGTCTTCAGGAAGTCCTCCGTGAGCGGGTTCAGAATGGACCCCTGGAGGAACAGCCGCCGCCTCTCGTGTTCCGTTGAGCCCATCACATACGTCAAGCAGTCGGTATTAGACATGATTGGGTGAGAACCTCTCGCTGTTGCTTTCTTGATATCGATTCGCCAGACACCCCTTGCTGATGGCCGGCGGGAACAACTGCGTTGGTACTCTTGAAATACTCTCCGTGGCCAAACTCGACACAATACAAGCGTCCGCTTTGATCGCCGCTGGTATCGACCTGGGCGGCACCTCCATCAACTATACGTTCCTCAATGGCTCTGAACAGTTTCTGATTGAAAATCTCTGCGAATATCCGGCACGCTCGAAAGAAGGACCTGGTATCTGCCTGGACCAGATATCTGATGGTCTTGACCGGGCCGCAGCGGAGGCGGGCATTGATCGTGCAGATATCGCCATTATTGGTCTCGACAGTCCGGGACCGGCCAGCGCCCTCGGCGTATTCAGCGCCCGGGGTTCCACCAATTTCGTACACCCGGATTGGTCCGGGTATGATATCCGGACGAATCTTGAAGAGCGGCTCGCGAAGCCCGTTGTCTATCTCAACGACGGAAATGCGGGCGCACTCTGGGGTCACTTCGTCATATTCGGCGCAAACAGCCACGCGACATCAATCTCCACTATCGTCGGCACGGGCCTCGGCGGCGGTGTCATCCTCGAAGGCAATGTGGTTCAAGGACGAAAGGGTTTTGGCGGCGAACTTGGCCATGTCCTGATTCCTTACCAAGCGATTCCTGGGATCGAAGGTCTGCGTCCGCCCTGTAACTGTGGCCGCTTCGGAGATCTCGAGTCCCTGTGCTCTCTAACGGCGATTGGGCGCTGTCTCCTGCCATTCTTCCTGACCAAGCATCCGGATCATGAATTAGGCAAGATGAATGACTTGCCGCGCGCCGCGAAGCTCGTCCGCGGGATGGCGGAACGGGGCGACCCGATGTGCCGGGAGATCTTCCGCGTTCAAGCGCGCGCTTTGGGTTTGTTCTTTGATGCCATGGTCAACACCTTCGACCCGGATGCTCTGATCGTCGGCGGAGGCATTATTGAGACCTCCGCGGAATTCCAGACCTGGATTGTCGATGAAATACGGAAAGGCATGCCGGATCAACGTAAGGAGCAGGCCGACATCCCGGTTTACATCATGCCGAACGGCGATACGGCCGGGGCGCGAGGAGCGGCGATTGAGGCCCTGAAGGTGGCCCGTCGCGTAGCTTAATCTTCTTTCTTGATAATGCTGATTGTTCCGTTGCGTTCTAAGATTGCATAGTCAATTTGGCCGAGCTTCTTCAGGCCTTTTCCCCGGGCGGCCGCCATTACGTCGTTGTCGTCAACCCGGGTCTCCTGCATCACTTCGGTTTGCCACTCGTCATTTTTCATCAGGACGACCGGAGTACCATCGACAATTGCTCCTAACCGGGGATAGCGCTGCTTTGCGGCGGAAACCAGGCGATGCATTAAACCAACGGTGATCACGGCGCAGACAGAATTGATCTCGGAGTGGTCATTCCCCAGCGTGGCCAGAATAACGACGCCGCCGATGAGGAAGATCAGGACAAATTCAAATGGCGTCATCTGGGCACCGGGACGCCGGGTCAGCACTCGCACGGTGAGCAAAAGGAAAAAATAGCCTCCAATCGCATGCAAAATGGTGTACATGGCTTTTTTGAATTAACAGCTTTAAGGCATGACGTAGACAGTGGCCTGTAACTCCTCGCGGCCGGGCACGCGCAATCGAAAGTGGTCAATTCCCGGCGAGGTGGGCTCTAACGCAATCTCCGCCGTGGCCGGACCCGAGGTTGCCGGAAAGGTGTATAGTACTCCGCCATCGCCGAGCACCGATTCGGAGGGTTGTGGCACAATTCTCTGGGCGCCCAGCGCTTTCACCAGACTCTCGCTTACCCACAGTTTAAGTTTTCCGTCGTGCACGGCCTCCGGACCAAACTGCACGGTCATGATGGACGGCGTACTGAACCGCTCGATGCGCTCGTATTTGACATCGACCGTGCCGTCATTCGTGCGCATGTGCGAGTTGGCCACCGGTCCCCTGCCAAAAAAGCCCAGAAGGTCCAAAATCACGATTGCCGTGAAAACGATCCAGACGCTTTTCTCAAATTTCCACCATCTCCGCTGAAATTGAAGGTCGGAGCCGACGGCAACTTCATTATTGACCTTTGATACCGAGTCCTCGACCGGTTTCGTGGGAGACGGCTTCGCAGTAGATTGTGCAGCCATACTACCGACTCATGACTCCTCTTCTTTTGGAATAATGCTAATTCCGCCGTTCCGCTCGAGGACGGCGTATTCGATTTGGTCAAGCCGTTTTATTCCTTGATCCCGGGCCAGAGCCATCACGTCATCGTCTTGGACGCCCATGTTGACCATCGTTTGCACGTGGGCTTGCCCTTTCTCAAATAGGACCAGCGGCGTCCCATCGACCACCCGTCCGAATGCCGGCGATTTCAGGCGCAGAAACGCAATCGTGTAGTGACCCAGCGCGATGCCCATGATGGTGCAGAGCGCGTTGGTAAAAGAACGGTCGTCGCCGACCATAGGGGTCAAGGTGAGGCCGCCGATAAAAAAGATTAATACAAATTCAAAGGGAGTGAGTTGCTCGCCGGGGCGCCTGCCCACGACCCGCACCATGAGCACCAGAAACCAGTAGCCGAAGACCGCTCGTATGATTCCACCCACAAGCGTATGACTCTGTGGCCACCATACCTAAATCAGCGTAATAACACGGACGATTAAGGGTTTATATGTCCGGATTTGCTGAGACGGACCCGGATCAATCGTGGCGAACGGCCTTTTTTAAAACATTTGAGCCATAACCAGAGACATTACTGGGCTGTAAATTTGACCAGCCAGCGTCTACCTCCCAAACCCTTCTAGGGTTAGGTGAATGCAACATACCCTTCAACGCTTAGCTGTCATATCAAACCGGCTTCCCGTTACGCTGACGTTGGAGAACGGAGAGTTCAGGAGTAGTGCCGCGAGCGGCGGGCTTGTCAGCGCCCTGGAGCCGTTACTGCGGAAGCACGGGGGATATTGGGTCGGTAACCCTGGAGTAGCGGGGCACCCTCAAATATCGGAAATCCTCCGTCAAGCCGCGGCCAATCGCTCTTACGAGTATGTCCCGGTCTATTTGTCTCAAGACGAACGCGAGAATTTCTACGAAGGATTCTCGAATCAGGTTATTTGGCCCCTATTCCATGATCTACAATCCCGATGTAACTTCGATCCGATTTACTGGCGGCATTATCTTGCGGTGAACGAAAAGTTTGCGGCGGCCGCTGAGACGATTGCCGGAAAAACAGACCTGATCTGGATTCAAGACTACCAGTTGATGCAAGTTGCGAAGTTCATTCGAGCGCGGCGAACCGCCGCGAGACTCGCTTTCTTTCTGCATACGCCATTCCCGGGCGTCGACATTTATGCGAAGCTCCCTTGGCGTACCCAGATTTTGCAAGGACTGCTCGATCACGATCTGATAGGCCTGCAAACAGCGCGAGACCTCAGAAATTTTCTGACCTGTGTGCGGGTATTCCTGGAGAAAGTACAGATTGAGAAGGACGGCGACGCGGCCGTCATCCACCACGCCGAGCGCATCATTCACGCAGGCGCATTCCCCATCAGCATCGACTTCGAAGCTTTTTCGAGAGATGCCGAGAAGCCCTTGGTCGGGGCCAAAGTCGCTGAACTCAAGCGGCAGTCCGACTCATCGAGAATTGTTTTGGGCATTGACCGCCTGGACTATACGAAAGGCATACCCGAGCGAATTCGCGCCTTCGCTACCTACCTGCGTCAAAACGAGCGGGCCCATGGGGCCATCAGTCTGTATCAAATCGTTATACCGAGCCGTGAGGCGATCCCCGAATACCAGCGCCTCCAAGAAGAGATTGAACGGCTTGTCGCCTCGGTAAATGGGGAGTGGGGTCAGCCTGGTTGGACCCCGATCGTATATATGTATCGGCCAATTCCACGTGAGGAATTGCTGGCCTTCTATCGTGTGGCGGACATCGCGCTTGTCACCCCTCTCAAAGATGGAATGAATCTAGTTTGTAAGGAGTACTGCGCCGCCAAGAACGACGCCGAAGGTGTACTCATTTTAAGTGAGTTTGCAGGGGCTGCGGCGGAATTCGAAAGCATGGCAATCCTTGTCAACTCCTACGATGAGGAGGGCATTGCTAACGCAATCGAACGTGCTCTGGCCATGCCGGATTCGGAGCGCCGCAATCGTATGCGAAAACTACGCCGTCAGATCCAACGCTTTGATCTTTTACACTGGCGCGACCGCATTTTCTCGGCAGTGCAGCGGCTCCCATCGGAGGAAGCTTCCGCCCGTTCTGCCACGGCCGATTGAGGGGGTCACCTTTTGATGCCGGTCGAAGTCTAATGGGCATGAGTGACCGAAGAATGAACGCCCCGGATTCGGATGAGAGCGCCCGCGAGCCGCTGGACAGAGAAGAGACGAGTCCAATCGACAACGACGATTTGAACGCCAACACCGATGGCCGTCAAATCTCAAATAAATCCGGGAAGCATTCCTCTGCTCTGAAACTTGCCGCCTCGCGCCCCGGCTTCGGCCCGAGCGCAGGCGCCAACCCAGTCGATGGCGCATCTGGAAAGGCTGATGAACTGGGGAACCCGGACGATATAGCCGAAGGCATTGAGTTTGCTGAGGAGGGCAAACCGATCGTCAACGCGGGCAAGAACGAATATCCGGCGAGTCAGCGATCGCCGAAACGCTGAGGCCGACCGGCTGGCTTTTACTTTGACTTCTAACTTCTGTAGCCGAGTCTGTCGCCTTCAAATGCCCCATCATTTCCGCGCTCTGTGACTGCCGCAATAACTGCGAGCAACAAAGAAGCGATTGTCAGGCACTCGAAGAAGCCCATATCCGCACTGTAGGTGTTTTGAGCTTTTCGCTGCAAGAACGGAGCGTACCGGTACGTAACAGCACTCACCCTTTGCGCTTCAATTGCCTCACGATCATCGATCCCGCTAATATGAGCAACCCAAATAGCGCGAGGAGCGTTGGCTCCGGCGTTGTTGTGATGGCATCGTACAACATTGTCTGAACGCCTGGTCCGCTAGCGAAGAAGTAGTAATAGGAATTGACCGATGAGTAATTGACAGCGGCGAGCTGCTCCCACTGCTGAGCAGCCGGATCTGCAGCATACGCTGGATCGCCAAGATTCCAAGCTGCGTTTTGGATGTTCACGCGGTCGATTGAGTCCGATGGGGAAAGCGCCTTATCGGCGGCAAACAGCCACATTTCTTCGAGCTCGATAACGCTGCCGGTTGGAGAGCCCTGGGTGATTGTGGCGGTCCACTGTTGCCCCACGTAAGAATCGTCCTGAACGTCCACGCACAGCGCTGGCGTCACAATGCCGTTGACCGAAATGTCGTATAGCCCGACGTAGTTGGCTCCGTCCGAGACCAGCGGATTGCCGGCATCGACGAGCGTGATGGTTGCGGAGGCGGCAAGAGTCGTAGCCGCCGCGATTAGATAGAGAGAGATCAGTTTGATCATGTTTCCCGCGCCTTTAAATGTGATTTATCGATTTGCAGTGGTTCAGGCGAACCTAAAAATGGTTATGCCATGGCAACCCGCTCCTCAATGGGATTGACATGCGGTTAGACCACTGAAAGAGCCGCAAATAAATTTCTCGAAGCATGTGATCGCCGAAGGCTCGGAGGTGAAGGAGACGGTACAATCGGGCGGGGAAGGTGAAATGCGAGTCTTATCGAAGCACTTGGCAGTGCGCAGCCGTGCTTTTTGCGCTGTTTGTATCTCTCTTCTTTGTGTCGCTCTATTGCTCAGCCTGGCCGCTTGCTCGGGTTCCAAACGGCGTGGGATCGCGGATAGACGCAGCGACTTTCGTAGGTTCCTTCCCATGGAAGGCGATCCGCACCGATATGGGTTACGGGCCGTCCGTCCACGCTTCGCAAACGGCGATCGTTCCGGCGTGGAACGTGCTATCCAATCGGCGTGTCAAGGCGGCAAGGAAGGCAGTTCGTCATTTGATGCGCGCACGGACGAGGGGTTCTATATCAATTGCAATCCCCGGAATCGCCAGTTGTTGAACGGTTATGTTCCGCTGGATCCGGCGCACATGCCGCATAGCCATTAGTCCCAAAAGCGAGAGGATCGCTTGTTATCCCGATATTTGAGGAGCATTCGAGCAGCCGATTTAGGGCGCTGACGCTTCCCGCTCGGTTTCAAGTGTGATCGCCGATCGAAAGATGTAGAGGCGCTAGGGCAGGGATGAGTTGCGGTTTGGGGCTATCGGCCGCGTGTTGCCATGGCTTTTTCGGTGAGCATGGACGCGCGTTGGCCTTGCAAATAAGCTTCTACATCGGCAGTTGAAAATTCGAAGCCAAACTCAGCGGGGTCGAAGGATTTGCGGTCGTGTTTGGCGGCGATGTAGAGTTTGGCGGCAGTCGCGAGGTCGTCCTTTTCCTTTTGCTCCCGTTCGGTTTGCAGTTGCTTGATTTCGGCGATAAGTTTTTCGCGTAGGCGGTGGAGACGCATTTCCTGGGTGTGCAGATTGCGGAACTGGCGCTCATAGGCGAGATAGGTTTCCATGCGGAGCACGCTGGTGCGGGCGCGTGGGTCGAGTTCGGCGACTTGAGCGGCAAATTCGGCGAAGCCTTTGACGTAGAGGGCTTCTTCGATGCCAGGGATGCGGTCGATGCGCCAGGTAGTGTCGGCGAGGGATTGGACGAGTTCGAGCTCGCGTTCGCCGACAGGTTGGTAGGCCTTTTGGTAGTGGTTGAGATGGCGTTCATAGCGGTCCGCGTCGTCGTGGGGAAGCAGGACGGTGCGGCCAGTGAGCGCGGTTTTGAGAGCATTTTGGGAAGATTTGGCCTTCCCAGATTCTGAGGTCGGACCGGTACTGAGTTGGGCGTTGGCGCGGTTGGCGGCGAGGCGGGCCGGGGAGATGGAGGCGCTTGCGGGGTCGAGTTCGCTCGCTTGAAAGAGCGCTTCCTGGTGGTCGCGGCTCGGAACGGCTTCGGTCACTTCGCGGATTGAGTCGTGTTTTTGGCCGGCCCGCTCAGCGGCGCGACGGGCTTTACGGTTTTGGCGGGATGACATCATCACGACTACTGTTTTCGCGCGGGAGATTGGGCAGTGGTGGGAGAGACAGGTTGTAAGTGATTGGAGGGGCTAAGAAAAAATTACTGGCGAGTTGTGACTGTTTGCTGGGAGAGTTGGTAAGTGAGCGCAGAGGAGGTTCACCAGTGTCCGTTCGAAGCGCGTACGCTCGCTCTCTAGTGGTGTGGATTTCGAGAGCTTTGGCCGTTCGGTTGAAGACGCGCCTCCCTGCCGGTCAGGGTTCCGTTGCGGTATCGCGTCTTCATCACCTTTGGTGGGCAGCAGGGCTATGGGGCACTCGGTTGAAAAACCGCTCCCAAGCGTCGAGACGATTCTCGACGCGGCACGCAAGAGTGCGTGCGCCACGGGTTTTTCATCAGCTTTTGTGGATCGCCACGGCTTTGGCCGTTCCCCTGCTGATCGGCGCAGAACGGGCTGCTATTCCGGTTAAACCCGTCGGAGACTCCGGGATACCGCCGGTGCGGGACATGCATCTAATGACACCGTCGACGGGGTGGGTCCTGGCGGGGCAAGACATTTACTGGACCGATACCGGAGGACAGAGTTGGACCAAGATCACGCCGCCACTCGAGGGCACGCAACGCATCGATGGAGCCTATTTCCTGGACGCGGCGCACGGTTGGGCGCTGTTGCACACCTGGCAGACCATGACGGAAATCCCAGAAATTTCATTGGCGCTCACTACCGATGGGGGGAAATCTTGGTCAGTAGCACCGCTACAGGCGAGCCAAGACGTACGCAGAGGCTATGGAAACGTACCCTATTTTCCTTCGTAGATGAGAGGCATGGCTGGTTGATGCTGGTACTGATGACCAGCTCCGCTCAAAGCTGGGGCAAGATGTTTGCGACGGATGACGGAGGAAAGAACTGGTTGGAACTGCCTAATCCGCCGATTGGCGCACCAATCCAGTTCTTCCCAGATTCGACCGGCTGGCTGGTGGGAGGCGTGCATGGGGATCAGTTATTCCGGACGCAGGACGGGGGGCAAACCTGGGTACAGAAGGTCATCCCACTGCCCGAGGGTGTGCGCCCTTATTCCAAGCCCGAGGTATGGGACTGACGTACCATTCGCAACCGTTCTATATGGGACCTCACTTCGCGAACGAACTGGAAGGCGTCATCGCGGTGATTGGATATTCGAGGGAATTTGCTGGGACTCAGTGCTGCAAGCGGGCTAAAGGTTCTGATCCACGGCTCTCAACCGGCTCCGGAAGGAGCGCAGCCGCCGCCTCGGTGAAAAACGCTCCCTAGCGGTCGCGGCTCGGAACGGCGTAGCGTTGAAAAAAGACTGCCAGGCGCCGAGGCGATTCTAGACCAGCGCAGTGGAGGGTTCGAGCGAACCCTCGCCAATTTGTTGGCGCCACAGAGCATAGTACAAACCGGTTCTTGCTACCAGTTCCGAATGGGTGCCTTGCTCGGCGATGCCGCCGCGTTCGAGAACGTAGATCCGCTCGGCATGCATCACTGTCGATAGCCGGTGGGCGATGATGATCGTGATCACATCGGACCTTGCGCCTACATCCCGAATGGTGCGTGTGATCTCTTCTTCGGTAATTGAGTCGAGCGAAGAAGTGGCTTCGTCGAATACCAGCAGCCTGGGTCGGCGCAAGAGAGCGCGGGCAATGGAGAGGCGCTGCTTCTCGCCGCCCGATACCTTGACGCCGCCTTCGCCGATCAGCGTATCCAGTCCTTTATCGGCCCTTGCCAATAGTGAATCGGCCGCCGCTCGATGGAGCACGTTGAGGCATTCTGCGTCGGTTGCATCGGGCCGGACGAACAGGAGATTTTCCCGGATGGTGCCTGAAAATAGCTGGGTGTCTTGCGTCACAAATCCGATCTGGCTTCGCAGCTCTTCGGGATCGATGCTGGTCGCGTCCACGCTGTTGTAGCGAATGGATCCCTCGTGGGGCGAATACAGACCGACCAACAGTTTGACCAGTGTCGTTTTGCCCGCGCCCGACGGTCCGACAAACGCAACTGTCTCACCGCGCTCGATAGAGAAACTCACGTCGCGCACGGCCGGCCGGTTCGCAGTCCGATGTTGGAACGACACGCGCTCAAATTCCAGTGAGTCCAGGTTGCCTAGCGCGACAGGGTCGAGCGGCTTAGGCTCGGGGGCAATCTCGAGGATCTCCTGGAGCATGTTCAGAGAGGCCTCCGTCTCGCGGAAGATGTTGATGATATTTCCCAACTCCTGCAGAGGTCCGAAGATGAAGAATGAATAGATGAATAGCGAGAAGAACTGCCCAACTGTTATGCGCTGAGTGAAGATCAGGTACAGCATCAGAAACAGAATGCTGGTTCGAAGAAAGTTTACGGCCGTGCCTTGCAGGAAGCTTAGGCTTCGGATATAGCGCACCTTTTTCAATTCCAGCTTCAGAATCTTGTCGGTGGTGGAATTCAGGCGTTTCACTTCCTGCCCCGCCAAGCCCAATGTTTTCACCAATTCGATATTGCGCAGGGACTCCGTCGTGGCTCCGGCCAACGCGGCTGTTTCGGCGACGATTGTCTTTTGGATAACTTTGATTTTCCGGCTCAGAACCGAACTGATCACCCCTAGCAGCGGCACTGTTAGCAGAAACGCCGGCGCGATAAGCCAATCCACTCGAAGCGCGTAAATCGTGACGAACACAATGCCCACGGTTGCAGTGAACAGCACGTTGACGAAGGCGGTGATGAAGCGCTCGACGTCGGTCCGAACCTTCTGCAACTTTCCTAAAGTTTCCCCGCTGCGCTGGTCTTCAAAGATCGCGTAGGGCAGGGAGAGGGAGCGCTCTACGCCGTCCGCATATAACTCCGCGCCGGTTCGTTGGGTAACGACATTGACGTAGTAATCCTGAAAATTCTTTGCGACACGGGAAACGAACGCGACTCCGACGGCGGCTGCCAACAGCAGGGTTACGCCCTGGGTGAACTGCGCAATCGTGTACTGATGAAACTTGGTCGCGTACTGATCGATGATGTGGCGGAAGATCAGTGGGTCGAGCAGTGAGAAGATTTGGTTCACGGCGGCAAGCAGCAGCGCGAGGAAAACCAAATGCATGTGTTTACGCAAATAATGAATTAACAGCGGCATTGATGGTGTTCTGGACTCTTGATGAGTCTAAGGTCCGGAAAGACCCAATTTTGACATTATTTGCACCGATCGGACATCTCGGGCGGGTCTTAGGCGGAGGCGAATTTCTCTCTGAGCTTTAGATAAGTTTCGTCCAGAGATTCCGGCACGATCCGCGTTTCGCCTACAGTGGTCATGAAATTAGCGTCGCCTTTCCAGCGGGGAAGCACGTGCATATGAATGTGCTGTTCGATACCGGCGCCAGCGGCTTCGCCCAGATTCATGCCGAGGTTCAGGCCATCCGGCAGGTATATCGCCTCTATATATCGTTCGGCCCGGCGTGCCAGACTGATCATCTCGAGCGCTGTTTCCGGGTCAGCCCCATTCAACCGCGATACGTGTTCGTAAGGCGCAATCATAAGGTGGCCGGATGTATAGGGGTACCGGTTAAGGATGACGAAATTACGGGCAGCCCTAAAAACCACCAAATTCCTTTCGTCGTCGGCTGGGTCGGCGGCCGCCGCACAAAAGATGCATCCTAGAGAGGTCTGCTTGGCCTTCATGTAGGTGGAGCGCCACGGCGTCCACAAATAATCCATACAGCTAATTCATTCAACCTAGGAACCGGATGGCTCGGCGGTAGCGGCGGTGGGTTCGGCGCGAGCGGCGTTCTCCCGGGTGGAGATGTTCACGAGGTCTCGAAGTTCCTTTGACGGCTTGAAATAAGGGATCCGCTTGGATGGCACTTCCACGCGTGAACCGGTTTTCGGATTGCGCCCCACGCGTGGCTGGCGCTGACGCGTGCGGAAGCTGCCAAACCCGCGTATTTCAATTTTGTCGCCTTTATGGAGACTGCTGACAATGCTGTCGAAGATGGTTTCAACGATGATCTCGGAATCCTTTCGCGTCATCTCCACCACTTTCGAAACTTCATCGATCAGCTCGGCCTTGGTCATAGCAAAATTCCCTTCTCAATCGCTTTCTTCGGGATGGTGCTGTTTGATCGCGTCGCCTACGGTGGAAGTTGCCACGGCAGCCTGGCGATGATAGTCCTCCAGGCGCACTCGCTCCTCTTCTTCGGTCAGGGCGCGCAGACTCAGCCCGATGCGCTTTTGTGCTTCATTCATTTTGACGATTTTGAACTCGAACTCCTGCCCGAGTGGCAGGGCTGGCTCCTCCGAATTGTCCGGAGACGTCCGGCGTAGCGTCTCGGCGTTGATCTCGGTCTTATGGCACAATCCTTCAACCCCGGGCAAAAGCTCCACAAATACTCCAAATGCAGCTGCCCGGCAAACGCGCCCTCGGGTGATGTCGCCGACCTGGTGCGTGCGGAAGAACGTCTCCCAAGCATCGGGTTGCAATTGCTTCATGCCGAGGGAAAGGCGCCGGCTGGGTGCATCGATATTCAGAATGACCGCTTGCACCATCTGACCCTTTTTCACCAATTCCGACGGGTGTTTCACGCGCGTGGTCCAGGACATATCGGAAATGTGCACGAGACCGTCAACGCCTTCTTCAATCTCGATAAACGCGCCGAAGTCGGCCAGTTTTCGCACGCGCCCTTCTACCACCGAACCCACGGAATAGCGATCCGCGACCGTCGTCCACGGGTCGGCTTCCAATTGCTTGATGCCGAGCGAAATGCGGCGCTCCTTAGGCTTGACCTCAAGCACCACCGCCTCGACTGAATCTCCGGCCTTAACGACTTTCGCGGGGTGTTTCATGCGGCGGCTCCAAGTCATCTCGGAGATATGGATCAGACCCTCGACACCCGGCTCCAATTCGACGAAGGCGCCGTAGTCGGTGACGCTGACGACCCGTCCAATGACTCGACTGCTGGGCGGGTATCGTGATTCGATGCTCAGCCACGGGTCTGGATACATCTGCTTCAGACCGAGCGATATCCGCTCCTTGTCTTTGTCGAAACGCAGAACCTTGACAGTGATTGGCTCCCCTACCTGGACATAGGCGGAAGGGTGACTAACATTGCCGTAACTCAGATCGCTCACGTGAAGCAAGCCATCGATACCGCCAAGGTCTACGAAGGCGCCGTAGTCGGTTAGATTCTTTACGACACCGGTCACCTCCGCGCCCTCGTAGATATGAGCGAGCGCTTCCGATTTCCGGGCGATTGTTTCCTGTTCCAGGAGGACGCGCCGGGAGACAACGGCGTTGCCGCGGCGGCGGTTTAACTTCAGGATTTTTACTTCCAGATCGCGCCCCAAATAGACGTCCAAATTATGAACCGGCCGGGCCTCCACCTGGGAACTGGGAAGGAACGCGATTACGCCGATATCGACCGCCAAGCCGCCCTTGATCCTGTTAACCACTCGTCCAGTGACGGTTAGGCCCTCCGCCGCTGCCTTCTCCAAATGCTCCCAGGTCTGGCGGCGGTGAGCTCTCTCATAAGAGAGGAGGATGTACCCTTCGGGGGCATATCCGGTGCGATCGATCATTACCTCGATCGTGTCGCCCACCTTGACCGCGGGCTTACCTTCTGCGAGCGGGAACTGCTCCGCCGGCACGAGGCCTTCGATTTTCCGGCCTATATCGACGATGACTTCTTTATCGGACACGCTGAGAACGTGTCCCTGCAACAGCTCACCTTCGCCACCGTGCGTGAATTGGCTGCTGTAATCGTCTAGGAACGCCTGATAGTCCGCGTTATCGGCGGTTCCGGGAAGTTCAACAAATTCGTCTGATGGACCGGCCATTTTGGTTTCGACCCCCAGGTAGGAAACCGGTTCGCGGGCTTGGAACCGAAAAGTAAACCGTCTAGGAGAATCAAGCAGACTGCCAGCAACCCGTCCTACGCCAAACGGAGGCGTCAACTCGTTGATAGTTCAGTACTTCAGAACTATAGCCGAGGACTGGGATGATGTCAACCATTTGCCCTGCGCGCATGCGTTTTCGCGACAGCATTCATACGGATTCGATGTTACGATGAAAGACAGGACCGCCTAGCTGAATGATTGAAGGACTTCTCCAGCCAACGCACCTGTTGGTAATACTGGTTATCGCTCTGTTTGTATTCGGGCCCAAGAAGCTGCCGGAACTGGGACAGGGATTGGGCAAGGGCATACGTTCGTTCCGGGAAAGCATGAAAGCGCTAAGCGAGGAGCCGAAGCGCATCGAACATCGGGAAACTGATACTCCCGTTGACGCGCCAAGGTAGTTTCTCGCCCTAGCTTGCCATTTTTGCTCAGCGCGTTCCCAAGAGCCGTTAGAGCGGGGTTCGCCGCGCGTTTGAGGCGCTGCCTGGAAAAACCGCTCCCAAGCGTCGAGACGATTCTCGACGCGGCACGCAGGAGTGCGTGCGCCACGGGTCGACACTCGGTTAGACATGGGCATGGCCTGCCGATCGTCTTTTTTGCCACAGTGTTGTTCTGCGTGGCGGTCGCTTTGGCGTCCGCCCGAGGCAGCGAGTTTCATTTCGTAATACTGGGCGATCGAACGGGAAGCGCCGTCTCGGGCGTGTATCAGCAGGTTTGGCGTGACACGGCTCTCGATCATCCGGACTTTGTGATTACGGTCGGTGACACGATCGAAGGGGGCGACGACCTTACGGCGGATGCCGAATGGCGGAATGTTCTCGCTGATATTGCCCCTTTCCTTCATTACCGAATCTTCTACACGCCGGGCAATCACGATGTTTGGTCGATTGCCTCCGCGCAATCGTTTGAAAAATTCACCGGGCATCCGCTGCATTACAGCTTCGACTATGAGACGGCTCACTTCACGGTACTCGACAACAGCCGCAGCGACGAGATGCCGTCGGAAGAACTGGCATATCTCCAAAACGATTTGGCAAAGCACGCGAAGCAGCCAATCAAATTCGTCTTTATGCATAGGCCCTCGTGGATCGTTCCGGTTCTGTTACAAAACTCCGAGTTCCCGCTGCAGCGAATTGCGAAGAAATGGGGTGTCCAATATGTGGTTGCGGGTCACCTGCACCAGATGCTTCACTTCGATCTTGGAGGCGTTACATACGTATCCATGGGAAGTTCAGGCGGGCACCTGCGCGAATCTAAAGAGTACGAAAAAGGTTGGTTTTTCCAACACACCTTGGTGAGTGTTCGGGGCGGATCTGTGAGTTTTGCGATTAAAGAGACGGGCGCTCCGTGGGGTAAATCACGTTCGACGAGTCTGAACGATTGGGGAGTGGCGGGATTAGCGGTTGAAACGAGCCATCAAGCGAAGTAAGGACGAATTCAGCATCTTAATTTGGCATAAATTCGTATACTCGAATGGTATCCACAGTTTAAATGCGGCTCGAAAGACGGCGGAGACCATCTAGCTGTGTCTGAGCAATCTCCCGAGACGATGCCCTGTCAAGGATTCGCACCGGACATTTACGATCTTTACGTCCTTGGCCTGCTAGAAGGCAAAGACCGCGCGGACTTAGAGTCGCATCTGGCTCATGGATGTGACGCGTGTCTGCGGAATGTCAGGCGAAGCCTGGATTTATGGTTGATGTTCGCTAGTACGTTGGAGGACGCCGAGCCGTCGTCTGACTTCCGCTCCCGCCTGGTCCGGATCGCGGAACTAAGCAAGAAGATCCTGGTATTTCCACGCCCTGCGGCAACTCCGAATCGCGGCAGACCGGATATGCATTGGGGGTGGATTGCGGCCGCCGCCGCGCTGCTTCTCATTTTGATTTCCGGCGCATGGTTTGCGGGTCATGAATCGGGAAGTATCGAAGCGCAGCACTTGAGCGCGAGGTTGAATGAGCTGTCCCATGAAGGTGCGAGCCGTCAGGTTCTGCTGGAGGATATGGTAGCCAAGGAGCGCGAATACGAAAGACTTGCAGCGGTGGCGGGCAACACGCCGGCAGTCGAAGAAAACCGGCGACGCATACTGGCTTTGGAGGCTGAGGTTAACGAATACAAGTCACTTCTGGAACGGCAGAAGACTGAAGTAGACGCGAACGCGCGCATCCTGAACGTACTGTCGCAACCGGGCGTGCGTATGGTGCCGTTGAAAGGTGCAGAAATCGCAAAATCTACTCCGGCATATGCGCTGGTGGTGGAGGCGTCGCGTGTAATTTTCGTTGCCGCGAATCTGCCGAAATTGGCTGGGGACAAGCAATTTCAATTGTGGTTGCTACGCTCTCAGGAACCCAAGGTCGTCAGCGCGGGTACGTTTGTCGCCGACGAGCAGAGCCGCGCATTGGTGGAATTCGCCGATCCGACCCAGGTATCGGACCTGACGTTGATTGCGGTCACAGACGAACCCATGGGAGGCAGTGCTGAGCCTACGGGAACCAAACTGCTGGTCGGTACGTTTGCGATCGAATAAGGGTGATCAATTAGTAAGTAATATGTTTCTGCGCATCGATCCCAGTGGGCGGGAGTACCGAGACGTTTATAGATTGATGGTCGGGGCTATCGTGCCGCGCCCTATCGCATTTGTGTCTACTAAGAGTAAAGCGGGCATTCGGAACCTTGCGCCGTTCAGCTACTTTAGCGCTTGCAGTTCCAATCCGCCGTGTATCCTGTTCACCGCGACCAGCCGAGCGGATGGCGGCGGCAACAAGGACACTGTAGCCAACATCCGAGAGACGCGGGAGTTTGTGGTCAATATAGTTTCAGAGGAAATGGCGGAGCGGATGAACTCTACATCGGCCGAGTTTCCGCCGGAAGTGGACGAGTTTGATGTGAGCGGCCTGACTGCAACCGAGAGCGAATTGGTCGGGGCGCCGCGGGTTGCAGAGTCGCATATTCAGATGGAGTGCCGGCTGATCGAAACGGTTCGCGTGGGGCAGGACGTTGGCGGAGGAACCGTGGTGATCGGTGAAGTTGTACTTTTCCATGTGGATGAGTTGGTGCTGGCGGACCCTGCGCATGACCTTTTCCGTGTGGACCCGTCTCGGCTACGCGCGATCGGACGCATGGGCGGGGCTACTTATGTACGAACGCAAGATCGCTTCGATCTGGAACGTCCGGTTTACCGGAAATAGGTCACGGGGATGATCAAACCTCACGCCGTGTGCCCACGTTTGGGTCTACGGAAATCCCGCGTTCGGCTACGATGGCTTCGCAGTTATCGCAATTATGGCAGGGACCGGTGAAAGGATCTCCGAAGTAGCGGAGTAATTTCTCCCGGCGGCAGGTTGAAACGTCGGCGTACTCCTCCATCTCGCGCAGGCGTTCTCTTTTATGTTCTTTGTACTGGTCCTGCTGCTCGGCGGCGGCTTCTGCGGCATCTTCGATGTCCACATCCTCTGCCAGGATCAGCGCGCCTGTAGCCGTTCCCTCGATCGCCCCCACATCCTCCAAGCGATGCAAAACATCCGAAAGCTTGCGTTTCGAAATATCGACCTCTTCGGCGATTTCCGCGGGCGTGGCAGGAGACTCCTGGGCGGCGATGGCCGCGGCTACCGATTCAACCTGTTCAGGATCCAGATTCGGCGCGCCCGTTAGAAATCTCTGTACACCAAGATCCTCTCTGTGAAATAGCAACACAGCTTCGGCTTTTTCGCCATCACGTCCGGCTCGCCCTATCTCCTGGTAATAGGAATCAAGCGAGTCAGGAACATCGTAGTGATAGACGAAGCGCACATCCGGTTTATCGATTCCCATGCCAAAGGCGTTCGTCGCCGCTATCACCTCCACATCTCCGGACATGAAGCGCTCTTGCGCGGCGGTGCGTTCGGATGCCTTGAGCCCGGCGTGATACGCCAGAGCGTCGACCCCTTCTTCGGCGAGCGCCTTGGCGACCTCTTCGGCGTTCTTGCGGGTCGCGGTATAAACAATTCCAGGCTTGTCCGCCCAGCGTACCCGATGCACCAGCGCGCCCAACTTGGCTGTGCGGTCGGCATAGTGATCGACGCGAAGATAGAGGTTGGGTCGATCAAAGCCGCTCACGAATATTCGCGGCTGGCGCAAACCGAGGCGGGTAACGATTTCCTCGCGCACGTGGTTCGAAGCCGTCGCGGTCATGGCTAGAACGACGGGCCGTCCTAATCGCTCAATTGCCGCTCCGAGTTGGAGATAGTCGGGGCGGAAATCGTGCCCCCACTCGCTGATGCAGTGCGCCTCGTCGACGACAAACAACCGGATGCCGGCGCCCTCTACGGCTGAAAACGTGTCTTCGTTTCTGAATTGTTCCGGGGCGACAAAGACGTATTTACCATCGCCCGATTCGACGGCGTCCAATGCCTCCCGGCTCTCCTTGATTGGAAGCGATGAATTAATGGCGACAGCCGATGGAAGTTCGGCCTCATCGATCGCGGTCACCTGGTCCTTCTGAAGCGCGATGAGGGGTGACACGACCAGCACAGGCTGTTTCATGATCAGTCCTGCAATCTGGTAGACGGCTGATTTACCTGCGCCCGTTGGCCAAACGACAACGGTATCGTGTCCGTCCAAAATGGACTGTACGGCCTCACGCTGTCCGGGCCGCAACGCAGTAAAGCCGAGGCTTTTGCGCGCCGCTGTCAAAATGTCATGCGACTTCTTTGCCCGGCTCTTCAAGCGGCTGCCCCTATCGGGGTCGATCGGGTTCTCACGCCGATGCTGCCGCGGTCTTATGCAAGGCCTGCATATTCACCTCCGACTCGCCAAGCTCGGTCAGCTTTGCGTCCGCATTCTTTTCTTCCTGAAGCGTCTTCTCAATCAACGCCACGATGTCGTCATGGCCGAGTAAGCGGGCGAAGGTCCTCAGCGAGCCGTAACATGCCATCTCGTAGTGTTCGACCTGATTGCCCGCAACGATCAAGGCGGCATCACGGATTGCCGCTTTCTCGGTGTTTTGGATCATCTGGTCGGCTTCTTGCCGCATCTGCTTCAGAACGGAGTTGGGTTGCGCTTGGGGCTCTTGCCCAATGCGCTTGAAAATTTCAATGGCGCGCGCGACATGTTGCTTGGTTTCTTCGAGGTGTTGCGAGAAGGCCTCGCGGAGCTGGGGAGTCGAGCATGCTTTGGCCATGGCGGGCAGGGCCTCAGTCAATTGTTGTTCGGCGTCGTAAATATACTGCAAACCGGTCAGAAAAAGGTCATCAAGGTTTGAAACTTTCATGGGTTTAGTCCCGAATTAATCCTTTCAGTGAGTGCGACTCGCGCGTATGAAGGCGAGTTTCGGGAAAATACGGCGTGCCGTGTCCTTTGCGCTTCTGAGAAGATCTCCGCAGTATTACCGGGTCGCTGGGATGCGTCTACCTATTGGATAGATTCCGGAGAGGTTAGGAGGATGTGGATGAAGCGGCTGTGTGGGTTGATATTGCCGGTACTCTTAATTGGCGCGGGGGCTCTGAATTGTCTGGCCGTCCATTCAACGGCGAACGTGGAGGAGATCATTCAGAAATCGGTGGCCGCGAACCAACGAGATTTTGAGGCGGCTCCCAAGTACTCGTATCAAGAGACCGACCGCACCGGCGCATCCAGCAAGACGTATCAGGTCCTAATGATTGATGGGTCCCCATACAATCGCCTGATTGCAGAGAATGGAAGTCCGATCTCCAGCGTGCGAGATCAGGAAGAGCAGCGCAAGTTAGCGCAAGCTACCTCGCAGCGCCGATCGGAGTCGCAGGCCGATCGCGAGAAGCGCATTGCGAAGTACCAACAGGAACGCCGGCGGGACCATGCCATGCTCCAACAACTCACGGTTGCATTTGATTTTAAGCTGCTCGGGCAACATAAGTCAGGCGGCTTTCAGGTCTATGTATTGCGAGCGACCCCTAAGCCCGGATATAAGCCGCCCAATATGGAGACTCAAGTTTTGCCCGCGATGCATGGGGAGCTTTGGGTTGATGAGCGCACGTTCGATTGGGTGAAAGTCACGGCGGAGGTGACGCACCCTGTGAGCATTGAAGGCTTTCTTGCGGAGGTGGAGCCGGGCACTCGCTTCGAATTGGAGAAACGGCCGGTGGGCGATGGTATTTGGTTACCCAGCCACTTTGCGATGGCCTCAAATGCAAAGGTGCTCCATCTCTTCCATCATAATTCCGAGGAAAACGATACTTTTTCAGACTACAAGCGAGTTCAGTAAGACTGCCCGTCCGGGCAATGTCTAATCTGGCGCTGATTGTCAATTCGGATAATTTCCCAGCCGGTAATAACGATTTGATTAGATAATGTTTTCTTCATTATCCGAACGTTGGATGCGGTGTCTCGTCTCCAACACGATTTGGCGTAATGATAAGGAATATCCCTGTCCGTACGCACTTTTGATTAAAATGCTGCCATGCATTTGCCTGGAAAATGTACAATACGGTTAACGCGCTAGACATTCGTCAACGGGGAGATTGGGCGAACGCAGGCGCATTTTCAGGCACGCAAATCGGTTCGGAGGGTATATCGGGTGAAATTCCGAGGGCGTACACTGCTGGCCTTGTCTGCGGCCGGCGTTATCGCTCTTCTCCTGTTTCGCGTTGTCGAGCGGCGGACGATAAAGCGAGAACGAGAAAGAGTTACGGCGGCGCAGCAATCCGTTCGTGATACGGAAAGCATTTTATCGGCCGTGCTCAACGCCGAATCGGGCCAACGAGGTTATTTGCTGACTGGATCTCCGGAGTACTTGAGCCCGTATAAAGATGCTGTTGCGGAGATTCCGGGGCTTATCGCCGCAATAGAGCAGGATAGCTCTGGCCATCCCGAGAGGGAGCGTCTTACCCGCGAATTGAGTTCGGTAGTGCTCGCAAAACTCACCGAATTGGGAGAGACAATCGAACTGCGCTCGCGGGGAGATTGGGACGGAGCCGTCCAAAAGGTTCGGAGCAACCATGGGCGCGACATGATGGGCCGGATTAGAAGCCTTTCGAAAGAGCTGCGGGATAACTACTTTGTCGCGGTGAACGTGCAGTCGAGGCGGGTTGAGAGATACAGCTTCTGGGGATTGATTCTGGAGATTTCGGTCGGGACATTGATCTTCTTGCTACTTTGTGCGGAAACAGTCCAGATTTCAAGCAGCTTCGCCGCCGAGGAGAGATTGATTGGGGAGATTCGGGACAAGGAGCTGAGATATAAGATGCTTGCCGCACACATCCAATCGGCACGTGAAGACGAACGCACGGCGCTGGCCCGCGACATGCATGACGACCTAGGTCAAGCATTAACAGGTATTAAGATCGACTTGGCCATGCTATCCCGGCACTTGGATGGCCGGCAGAGCCACGCGGCAGCAGAGCGCTTGAACTCCTCGCTGAGTGCGGTGGACGCGGCAATTCAATCTCTGCGGCGGTTTTCTCGGGAATTGCGGCCGGCCGTCCTGGATCAGGTCGGATTGGGCGCGGCGCTGCGGGCGCAAGGTCGAGAGTTTGCATCTCGAACTGGAACTCGAGTGGAACTGGACATCCCGGATACAACTCTTCCTCTCACGACGGAACAGCGAACCGCTCTGTTTCGCATAGCGCAGGAGGCTCTAACCAATGTTGCGCGGCATGCGCGCGCACAGTGTGTTCGGCTGTCTCTTGAAACAAAGAATGGTGATATTTGCCTAAGCATTGAGGACGACGGCGTGGGGATTGCTTCCAATCCTCCTGGGTCGCGCGTTTCGCTAGGTCTATTGGGGATGGAAGAGCGCGCGCAACTTGTGGGCGCGACGCTGAAGCTGTCTACCGAGCGGGGAAAAGGGACAACCGTCGGGGTTGTTCTAGGCCGCGCGAAGATGGAATCCGCCCAGGCGGTAAACGCCCGGTGACTGCCCGGATACTCATCGTCGACGATCACCGCGCGGTGGGCCGCGGCGTCCAGGACATCCTGAAAACAGAATTGGAGGCTGTGCATTGTGAAATAGTCGGCTCCCTGGAGGAGGCCGTTTCCAAGTTGCAGGCGCTGCCTTGGGAGGCCGCCATCGTTGATTTGAATCTGCCAGGACGGGGTGGACTGGAGCTGGTGGAGCATATCCGTCAGTTCCATGCTCGCATTCGCATCCTGGTATATACGATGCACTCCGAAGAGGAGTTGGGCGTCCGGGCGTTACGTGCCGGCGCGGATGGCTATTTAACCAAGGACCGCGCTCCGGAAGATCTGGGGCATGCGGTGCGCCAGATTCTCTCAGGAGCTCGCTACATCAGTCCGGCCTTGGCTGACGAATTGGTGGAGCGGGTGGTAGCTCGCAAGCAGGATCTTCAAGATTCACTTTCGAACCGGGAGCATCAGATTCTTCGCGCCATTGCACAAGGCAAGAGTCCCACTCAAATTGCCGAGGAACTCTCACTCAGCGTTAAGACGATCGGCACGTATCGAACACGTGTACTCGAGAAGCTAAATCTGTCGAACACGACGGAACTCATTCGTTACGCGATCAAGAACAAATTAGTGGACTGACACCAGGCCGGTACAGCCCTGCCAGCTACGCGGCGACGGAGTAGCCTACGGCGTGGGAGGTTCGGCTGTGTTCAAGGCAAACCACCGAAATATCGTTGAGGCCGAACTGCAATTCGGCAATGCGTCCGGCGTATCGCGGACTTCGCACCGTTGAATCGAAGCGGAGGATCTCCATCTCACAGTTGTACTGGGGGTCGAAGTAGGAAGGCAGGGGTACGCCCTCGCATTCGAGAGGCCGACCGCCCAGGCGACGCAAAATCGATGCCGAGCCGTGGTTTCTGGTAGCGGTCGTGATCCCCAGACATCCGCCGAGACGCTCCGCCATTGCAAAAGCAGTTAATGCGATAGTCACGGCGGCCGTGGAGCACCGCAGTTCAGGGGTCAGGGCCCAGCCGCCGACCTCGACATAATGCAAACCTCGGATTGCAGCGCGCCGGATCTCCGACTCAACAGCCTTTTCGAGGCGATATCCGTCCGTCTTGGCCAATTCCGACCGCGCGGCGTTTAAATTCTGATAGGAAACTGGTTCGACGTGAGGTGAAAAACGAGCGCATCCTGCAACCTTGCCATCAGAGCCCATCATTACGATGTGCCAGCTGCGAATGTCCACCTCTTGGCAGTGGCGTCCGTCCGAGGTCAATTGTTCCGGCTTGATATCGCCATCATCCAGATAGACGCGACCTCGGAGTTGTTGCAAACCCCCTAACACGGTACGGTATAGTCCCGGATCGGTTCGTCTTGTGCCCATATTTTCGGGCAACTCAGCCAACGAGGGCGCTAACAGCAGTATTTCCGGACGCGCACATACCTGGGCGGCGGCGGTATCTTCTATCAACGTGAGCTCCTTTGTTGCAGTACTTCGCTGTCCCTAAACGAGATTTCGCTGAGGGCGAACGACAAAGCCATTAAAATTCTGGGAAACTGAACCCATTGTGCGCTTCTACGCTGTCAAGTACCAGTCGGTCCATACCTGATTCTGTGATAGGAAAACTAGCAGTACGTGTAGGAGTTTCGCACCCTCCTTGTAGGAATAGCCGAACCTTGGGAACCCGCCATTTCCCCGACCCTTAGCTTCCCAAGATCTTACTGGTAGGTAAGGCGTATCCCGATTGCGAAGCGGCCCCGTTGCGTCTGATGCTGGAACCACATGCCGTCCTCTGTTTACGGGAAACGCATCATTATCGTCGAAGACTCGAAGCTATTTCTGGACAAACTTCGTGGCCTTCTCTCCGGGATGGAGGGCCTCGAGATTGTGGCAATCGCCCGAGGCGCGGCTGAGGCCGATGAACTGATGCGCCGCTACCGGCCGGATTGTTTACTGATCGACATGTACCTGGCTGAAGGAGCTGGGCTTGACGTTCTCCGCTCAGTCAATACACTCCCGTATAGGCCTCTCGCAATCGTGATGACTAGCGAACCCTCCGAGGAGCTGGAACGCATGTGCCGGCTGCTGGGTGCGAATTCGATGATCGACAAAGCACAGGATTTTGACCGAATTCCTGAAATCCTCGGGTATGCCGCCTAAATCTTGGCATTAAAACTGCTACTGATTTTGCATTGGAGCGATACACTTGTGAAAGCTAGTGCTCTGGATGGATCAGGGCTATAGCACTCGGGATGTGTGTGGCGCCATGCGGTTACCAAACCGCCAAAAAATGCTGGTCGGGGTTTGAAGTGATCTGTCTAACGAAAATTGCGACTTGCTCATTGCATTTCGCTTTACATTGCGCCGAAACCTCGCGTAGATTTGGTACAGCTCTAACCTGCTTCTCGTGCTTGAGGTTAAACAAATGTCTGAAGGTGGTAATAATGACAGGTTATCCCTGTCTGATACGGAACTCCTGGATGCTCTCGAAATGCTGTTGCGCCACCCGGAATTCTATGATTTGTCGGTAGGATATGACTCGGAAGAGAGTAGATTTTACGCTGGTTGGGAAGTGGGAACCGACTTGCGCGATGTCTTGCGAACGGTTCTTCTACATAATCGCCCGGCGGGACTGCCGCTGAAACGGTTATTGCCCAGCTTGCTAGCGCAGGGTGAAAACACCGAAACCACGGGGAAACTTAGTCCTGATATGCCCCGTGAAAATGCCGGAAGTAAATCGGCGACCTCGGCTCCGCACGTCCTCGTGCACCGTACCGGGTCCTAACGACAGTTTACCAGGCAAGGCGCGCCAGCGGTGTCTTGGGCGCGCCTCACATGCCCCATTTATCTTTACTTAACGAAGCAATAGCTCGCACGCGGCGACTTTACCTGTGGCTGCCGGGATTGGATGATGCTTCCCCGGAGCTATGTCCAGTTGGATTGCAGACTGTCTATAGTCCCGCTTCCTACAAAGAGATTCGCACGGCACTGGTTAATTTTCGCCCTCAAATTGCTGCAATTCAGAATTTTTCCCGCAGCTTACTTTGCTTGCGTCCGCGGGCGTGTTCCAGTTGTCCAAACATTGCGCAATTACCTTCGAATCGTAGGAGACGGTCCTGTACATACCGCGGACATTAATTACCCGCATGTCTATTGAACGGTTCGAAACCGCTCAGGCAAATCTGGAGCGAACCGAAGGACGCTATTCGGGAATCTCGCTGTCTTTTGCCCGGGGCGACCGGGCTCGTAGCAGCCATTTGTCGCGTCGGGAGGCTAAGCCGGTCGAGGTAATCGCTTGCGTTATGCGCCGCTCGCGGGGACCATCAGCTTTCTGGCCGCAGATGCATGTCCATAAACCGCAAAAAGACGTCCCAGTCGGATGGCACTGTACCATGGCCGCCGGAGTGCATATAGTATCCAAGTGTGTGCAGAATAGGCTGTCCGGCCGGTGGCCACTGAATCGTATTCAGCCCCTCTTTACCCAGCAGACGATACACGGGCCCCGCGGCTACCGCGGCTAGGAATTCACCTTTTGGATCCGACCAAAAATCTTTGTCGCCCGTTTGTAGCAACAGTGGCCGTGGCGCCATGAGCGCAATCAGCATGTGCGAATCCTCGGGACGTTGATCCGGGTGAGCCGCGCCTTTGGCGTAATTTGCGCAAAGCTGATAGGGATATCGGGTTGGTGCGGTGAGATGGGCGATGGTTTCACCATAGTTCCGCCGGCTCAAAGCCGCGCCACCTTCGCCGGAGCAACTGGCGATTACCATTGCAAAGCGGGTGTCGTGGGCTCCCGCCCAAAGCACCGTCTTTCCCAGCCGGGACACTCCCATCAGGGCCACTCGCGTCGCATCTACTGCTTTGTCGATCTCGAGGTAATCCAGAGCTCGGCTAAGCCCCCAGGCCCACGCGGCGATGGATCCCCATTCGTTGGGCGCGGGTTCGCTCTGCCCGGGCTTCAGATACAAAGCCCGGACCCCATAAGGAAGTCCGCCCAGGAAATCGGGATCGATATCCCCGTAGTAGAACGTCGCGACGCCGTAACCTTTTTCCACAATTCGCGGAACATCCAGCCGCCCGAACGTCCGGCCTTGTTTCGCGGGGATTCTCTTCTTATCAGGGCCCCAGACCTCGCCTTGTTTCACTCCCGGATCGTCAACCGTATTGGAGTTCGCTGTGAAACTGATGTTCAGCAGAAGAGGCACCGGTTTCCTTGCCTTCGCAGGCACGTAAATCAGCAGATCCACCTTGGGGCCGCTCTTGTTGGAGGAGAAATAAATCGTGACCTGCCGGCGAATGGCTTTGCCGTCGAACGCCGGTGTTCCCTTATCGAAAACATCAAAGCTCATATCCGCTGGGTGGCCGGGACTGCGTCCGAATTGGTCCTCTTCGAAAAGATTCAAAATCTCCGGGCGGCGTTGCTTGTACCAGGTGCTGGCGTCCTTCACAGGCTTGCCGTTGGCAAGCACCAATGGATCCGGCAGCGAATATGTTCCTACCAGCGCTTCATCGTAGTTGACCGGAATTCCGGCGACCTCTTTAGGAGGAGGCGGCGGTTGTCGGCTTACTGCGCCATCCGGATTCGCATTCTGACCAGTTGCGTTTTGACCACTTCCACCCGCTTGGGTTGCCTGGCCGCCGCTTTGAAAAGCGAGAACAAGGGCGGCACACGCGAACGCGAGGACCAATAGCTGCCTGCGTAATCTGAGAATGCGGTTTCGTTTTCGTCTATTCATTGGCTACCAGCTTATGCTCGTGAGGAAAAACACCGAACGGTTCGCCTACGTTGCCACTGGCCTTAAATAAGAGCGCCGCTCCGCTATACTGCTTGCATCCATAACGGTTTTTCGGAGAGTGTTCATGAGGCGCAGTCTGGTAAGCATTGTTTTTGCAGCACTCCTTGTTGTGCGTGCTGCGGCCTATGTTGCGCAGACAGACGCCGGTCTCTCCGGCGCGAGTGAAGACCGTTGGGTGGTACAGCATCCCTATGAGAGCAAGAACCCGTTGAAGAGAGTGATCCTTCTGGGCTCGGCTACGGTTGGGACGCGCTCCGGAAAAGCTGTGTTAATCGTAGGGTGCCATCCCGATGATGGGGGCGTCTCCACGGTCGGTGTGCGGCTTCGGGACGGCGGGATGGGGTTCGATCTTGACGCCTTCGAAGGGGAAGATGGCGCTGGCACTCACAGGAAGCTGTTGACTTTCGCTCTCAGCGATAGCCCTCCGATCGTTCGTACGGTCAATGGCAGTGGTCAGGAAGGGAATGAATTTGAGCTTGATTTCGAGCCTTCAATGCCCGAGCTGAGGCGATTACTCTCGTCCGCTTCCGCAGGCAAGCCGTTTATCCTGACGCTTCATCCGCCAAGTGGCAAGGGCCCGGTACTAGTGATGCATTTCCAATTGCCGGCGGATAATGGCGCTCTGAAAATCGCCATTTCTCCCTGCCTCCACTAAACCGGGGAGCCGGGCTTCAACATAAACTAAACCTGATGGAAAAGAGTTCCGGCTCCGATAGAAGGACCTTTTTACGCCAGGCAGGCGCCGTAATGGGCGCGGCGCAGCTATCGATTGCGCAAACCTACCCCAGCGCGCCGACCGATTACCCTCGCGTTTATTCCGGCGGGCAGCTGAAGATGATCGCTTTTCCGCTTGGTGGCGTCGGAGCGGGCAGCATTAGCCTCGGCGGCAGAGGCCAGCTTCGCGATTGGGAGATCTTCAACAAACCCAATAAGGGCTTCTCTCCCTCCTACGGCTTTCCTGCTATTTGGGTGCGGGCTGGAAGCGCAAAGCCGATCGCACACGTACTCGAAGCTCGCATTCTTCCGCCCTACGAAGGACAAAACGGACTTGGCTCCGATAACGCGCCCGGTCTCTCCAGACTCGAGTCGGCGAAATTCACCGGCGAATATCCGCTCGCCCGCATCGACTTCGAGGACCGTTCGCTGCCCGTCAGAATCTCGCTCGAAGCGTTCTCACCCTTTATTCCGCATGAAGCCGATGAGTCCGGCCTGCCCGTTGCCCACCTCCGCTATCGAGTTAGAAATCCAGGATCGGTCGAAGCAACTGTCTCGATCGCCTTTTCTATCGACAACCCGATGAAGGGCCAGAACGAACCGGTTGTCAGTAACAGCCTCGATGGCCTGATGATGCACCGCCCGGAATTGGCGGCGGAAGACCCAATGCGGGGCGAGTTTGTAATCTGCTCGCCCAAGACGCCTGGAATCCGCACGCAACTCTGGCGCGGCTGGCCTAAGGATCGCTGGTGGAATTCGCCCATGCGCTTTTGGGACGATTTCTCTGATGATGGGCTGCTATCGGACGAGACCGACCCGCACAACGGCGTGGGAGTGGTCCTGCTGCAGCAGACTATCCCGCCCGGCAGTTCCGCCGAATTCCCTTTCTTTCTCGCTTGGCGATTCCCCAACCGCACTCCCGAGTGGTGCGGCTGGAGTTCTCCGAAAGGCCGCGAGAAAACGGTGATCGGCAACCATTACTGCACCCGCTTCCCCACCGCTGTTTCCGCCGCGGAGTACGCGTTCGCCAATCTTAAACAGCTCGAAAGTAAGACGCGCCTTTTTGCCCAGGCCCTGCGAGAAAGCACGCTTCCGGGCGTGGTCAAGGAGGCTGCGGGCGCTAATCTCTCCACTCTTGCGAGCACGACTTGCTTCCGCACCGCCGATGGCGAGTTCCACGGCTTCGAAGGAGCAAACGACCACCTCGGCTGCTGCTTTGGCAACTGCACACACGTTTGGAATTACGAAAGCGCTACGCCTCATCTGTTCCCATCGCTGGCGCGATCGCTTCGAAGGGCGGCTTTTGGCTACTCCATGGACGACGCGGGCGCCATGCACTTTCGGCAGTTGCTGCCGGATGGCGTCGAACGCTGGGGTTTTGCCGCTACCGATGGACAGATGGGGCAGATCGTTCACACTTACCTCGATTGGTCTCTATCCGGAGATACCGAAGCGCTTCGCGGCATATGGCCCCGCGTTAAGAAGGCTATTGAGTTCGCCTGGGTTCCGGGTGGATGGGATGCAAACAAGGACGGTGTTCTCGAAGGAGTTCAGCACAATACTTACGATGTGGAATTCTACGGCCCCAATCCGATGTGCGGGATTTACTATCTGGCGGCGCTGCGCGCGGGTGAAGAGATGGCGCGTGCGGTTGGCGATGATTCCTCGGCCGCAGAATACCGGCGCCTATTTGAATCCGGCAGTAAGTGGATCGACGCTAACTTATTCAACGGCGAATTTTACATACAAAAGATTCGAGGATTTCCGAAAGATGACATCGCTCCCTCCCTCCGCAGTGATATGGGCTCGCAAGATACGGAGCATCCTCAATATCAGGTAGGCGCCGGTTGCCTGGTCGACCAACTGGTCGGTCAGTATCTTGCGGAAGTCGCTGGGCTCGGACCGCTGGTCTCGCAGGATAATGCGAGAAAAACACTCGCCTCTATCTATCGCTACAACCACAAGCGCTCTCTGGTGAATCACGATACCGTGCAACGCACGTTCGCGTTGAACAACGAATCCGCCATGGTCATCTGTGACTATGGCAAGGCGGAACGCCCGCCAATTCCCTTTCCTTACTACGCGGAGGTAATGACCGGTTTTGAATACTCGACCGCGGCCCATATGATCTATGCAGGAATGGTCCGCGAAGGCGTGGAGTGCATTGGCGACATTCGCGCCCGCTACGACGGCGAGAAGCGTAATCCCTGGGATGAGGCGGAATGTGGCCATCACTATGCGCGGGCGATGGCCGCCTGGTCCGGAGTGCTTGCCCTCAGCGGCTTCCGCTATCTTGGTCCCAGCGCTGCCGTGATTGCTGCTCCCCGCATCTCGCACGATCGGTTCACTTGTTTTTGGTCTACCGCGACTGGCTGGGGCACATTCTCCACTGGGACGGGTCTCGAAATCAAGGTCCTTCACGGCGATCTTCCTTGCCGCTCTTGCGAGTTTCAGGCGGCCGGCAACACAAGTGAGGCAAGACTCAATGGAAAGGCGCTGGTTCACCGGACAGAGCGCTCTGGCCAGCGCGTTGTATTCCGGTTTGCGGATCAAGTAACGCTCGCCGAAGGCAGTGTCCTGAGGCTAAGTCTTCGCGCATGAGGGAACGGCCTCATCTGATCGTGGTGGGCGGGTTTTTAGCAGCGGGCAAAACCACGCTAATCCTTGCGGCCGGCCGCATGCTGGCCAACCAAGGTCTGCGCAGCGCCGTGATCCTCAATGATCAAGGAGATTCGTTAGTCGATACCGAATTTGCGCGATCGAGCGGCTTCGATGCGGGAGAGGTGACTGGCGGATGCTTTTGCTGCCGCTTCTCCGAACTGGTTGCGATTGCCGAACAACTCCGTGCGCATTCGCCTGACGTGATTTTCGCCGAGCCTGTCGGCAGTTGCACGGATCTTTCCGCTACTATTCTGCAGCCTCTCCAGGATGCATATGGCGATCGGTTCCAGCTTGCGCCGCTGACGGTGCTGGTTGACCCGTGGCGCGCTCAACAGCTTCACGATCCGGATATTGCTTTCCTGTTTCAAAAGCAATTGGAGGAAGCCGACCTGGTTTGCTTCACTAAGTCCGACTTATATTCTGATCTCCCAGGCCTTCGCTGTGTCGATATTCGGAACATCCCGGTTAGACAGATCAGTGCGAGCACTGGTCAAGGAGTGGCCGCGTGGTTGGATGAAGTGATGTCCGGAGAGCTGGCGCTTAGCGGGACGATTCTAGATATCGACTATGAGCGATACGCCAAAGCCGAAGCAGGACTCGCCTGGCTCAACGCTGAGCTTCATATAGAGTGCGATCCGGCGCTTTCGCCAGCATTGCTGCTCGGGCCTCTTCTCGATGAATTGGATCGCGCACTCACCAAGGCCAAGATTTCTATCGTGCACCTGAAGGCGCTGGATCGTACGCCGACGGGATTGATCAAAGCTGCGCTTTCTTCAAATGGAGGAGAACCGCTGGTCGAGGGTGCGCTCGATGCCTCACCAGATCGAAGCCATGATCTCCTAATCAACCTCCGCGCGTCGGCGGATCCAACTCCTGTCCGAGAAATCGTGGAACGCGCGTTGGAGAGTCTGCCTGGCCACAAGCTCGATATTCGGCTCAATTGCTTCAGTCCGGCGGCGCCAAAACCGGAGCGGCGGAAGGCAAAGGTCTAAGCGGATCCCATATGGACTCCGTTGATCTCTACCAGGTGGTCGGCGGCCGGGGCGTGTGCCGGCAGCTATCGGAGGCATTCTACGCCCGTGTGAAGCGAGACCCGGTGCTGCGGCCGTTGTTTCCGGGGAAGAGCATGCGCTGCGCGGTGGAAGCTTTTGCAGCATTTCTCGCCCAGTTTCTTGGCGGGCCTGCCGAGGATGCTCAGGCGCGATGGTGGCTGAGCCTTCGCGAATCGCGTTTCAAAATCGGATCGCGAGAACGGCAAGCCTGGATGAGCAATATGATCGAAGCTCTTGAGGATGTGCCAATTGAGGAGCCCATTCGGCTTGCATTGCGCGACCTGTTTGAGCGATCCTCCGCCTATATAGTAAACACCGGCCAAGGGCTGGGTGAGCCGGCCGCGCCAGAGAATCCGTCAGACGATCGCATCCACCGCGAAATTGCGCAGCGATGGGCCGAACAGCATGCGCTCGATGATCTTGTAACCGCCATTCGCGATAGCGATGCGGGCCGCGGTCTTGAGTTGGCGCGGAGTCCGGCGCTCAAGCATCGATTCGCGCGCGATCGGGCGGTGTTGGCCCACGTGCTAGGGCTGATGATGGGATGCGGCAATGATGCCCTTCTGGAGTACGCCGAACGGGAACTACTGGCCGATCCAGCACTGGCTGACATCCGCAGCAGGTACGGCCGAACCCTTCTTCACGACGCCTCGGCGCAAGGGAATTTGCGGATGGTCGAGTTGCTCCTGCGCATTGGCGCCGAACCCAACGGGAAGACCTCGGGGGAACGTACTCCTCTGTACTGCGTGGCGAACGAATGCCACGTGGCCGGCGGCGGCCACATCGTCCGCGCGCTGGTTCGAGCGGGAGCACAGGTGGATGCACGCAGCGGCGCCAAAGGGTGCACCGCGCTCCACATGGCGGCCCGGCGAGGGAACACGGAAGTCGCCGAGGCTCTGGTAGACTGCGGCGCGGACATCAATGCGCGCGACAAAGCCGGCGATACGCCGCTTCAGCGCGCGAAGAACTGCCGTAAGTCCGATGTTGCTTTGCTGCTGGTCTCGCGCGGCGCGGATGCCCGCCTGTCTCCCCGTTATAACTAGCCGCTCCATAGGTTCACTCTGCAATTGGCCCAGCGACATCCCTCACAATAGTCCATGAATGATCGCACGCTACACACGCCCGGAGATGGGCGCAATTTGGAGTGAGCAGCACAAATACGAAAGCTGGTTAAAAGTAGAACTGGCCGCGTCGCAGGCGTTGGCGGAGTTGGGCGAAGTGCCCGCCGAAGCCGCCGCGGCGCTCGAAAAACATGCTGGCTTCGAACTTGCCCGCATTCAGGAGATCGAACGCGAAGTCCGGCACGATGTTATCGCGTTCACTACCGCCGTTTCCGAGACCATGAAGGCGCGAGAAGTGGCCGAGGCTTCCCGCTGGCTGCACTTCGGCCTCACATCGAACGATATCGTCGATACAGCGCAAGCGCTGCAGATCAAAGACGCCTCCGAGATCATAGCCCGGGGCATCGATGAACTGCTCTCCTCGCTCAAAAAGCTAGCGTTACAACATAAGTACACGGTCCAAATGGGCCGTACGCACGGCATACACGCGGAACCAATCACGTTCGGACTGAAAGCCGCGATCTGGTGGGACGAGTTCTCCCGGCATCGCCGGCGCTTTGCGGATGCCGCGGAAGAGATGCGCGTCGGCAAGATCTCCGGAGCGGTGGGTACCTTTGCCCATATCGGTCCGGCAGCAGAAGAGCAGATTTGCGCGCGGCTGGGGCTCCGTCCGGCGCCCGTTACCTCGCAGGTGCTCTCGCGCGATTTGCATGCGCACTATATCGCGACACTGGCCGGAATTGCGTCGAGTTTGGACAAGATCGCGCTCGAAATACGCCACCTCCAGCGGACGGAGGTCCGGGAAGCTGAAGAACCGTTTGCGCCAGGGCAGAAGGGATCTTCGGCGATGCCGCACAAGCGGAATCCCGTTACTTGCGAACAGATTTCGGGTCTCGCGCGCGTGGTCCGGGCCAATGCGCAGGCAGCGTTTGAGAACGTCGCTCTCTGGCATGAGCGCGATATCTCGCATTCCTCCGTCGAGCGCGTCATCTTCCCGGATTCCACCATTCTGATCGACTATTTGCTGGCGAAAACCAACTGGCTGATGGACGGTTTGCGGGTAAATGTGGACCGGATGCGGCGCAACGTGGATCTTACGAAAGGGCTGATTTTCTCCGGGCAGGTGCTTTTGGACTTGGCGGCGGCGGGGATGCTGCGAGAAGAAGCATATCGGCTGGTGCAAAGGCACGCCATGCACGCTTGGGAGATGGAAGGGGATTTTCGTGCTGCGGTCGAGGCGGATCCTCTCATTCAGCAATACTTATCAAAGGATAAGCTACACGAAAGTTTTTCGCTTAACCGCCAATTGCGGCATGTAGACGCCATTTTCAAACGTCTATTTCCAGAGGATTAACGAGTAAGCAAAAAACTCTGGGTATTTGAGAGACTTTCCATTACACTGATGTCACCGAAAGAGACACGGGATGGCATCAAAAGTGCGAAAACCACCGGGAATCCCCCGCGACATGGCGAGGGTGCTGCTCGTCGATGACGACCTGACGTCCCGGCTGACCTTGAAAACCGTTCTCGAAGCGGGCGGGTATGCCGTGGATGCGGCGGCCTCGGCGGCGGAAGCTGTCGGGAAGCTGGACGAGCGTCAATATGAACTGGTGGTGAGCGACTTACAAATGGAGTCCCCCGAAGCCGGACTGAAGGTGTTGGCTCATGCGCGACTGATGGATTACCAGCCCGCAACGGCCCTGCTGACCACGTACCGGACGCACCATGACGGCATCCGGCCGGTGTTAGTAGAGCCGCAGGGATTGCCGGATCTGCTCGGCAAAGTGGCCGATTTAATCAGCCAGCGGGCGGCGCGGATCGTGCATCGGCAGATGCGGCAGACATAGCAGGCAACCCAGCGTTACGGCTAGTTCTGCTAGCTACCGGTCCCCGTCTGCGGCAGACGGATTGATAACAGATCGCAGAGTTCGATATAGTTGTCGACCCAGGCTTGCGCACGAGCATCGCCTCCACGCTGCGCCTTCTTACGCATGCGCTGATAAAGGCCCATTTGAATCGCGTAGACGCGATTTTGCGACGACCAGAGATCCACCGGAAAGGGCATCTGCTTTACGATGCGCAGCGCGGCAATTAAATCCTGCATGCGCTCGATGCTGGACGGGTCGGCGGAGAAGCGCATCGTGAGCACTTCGATCTTACGGCGCAGCGAAAATTCGAGGGTGGTTCTGTCAAGAGTGATATTGCTCGCTTGCGCCTCCTTAAGGAGGTTTTGGATGCGTTCGCCATTCAACTCTTCGCCTGAACAGGCACGGCGCAGCAGGCTGTTGATTGCGTATTCAATGGCCCCGGAGAACTCGCGCGGCATGGGCGTACCCAAACTGGCAATGAAACGCATGAGCGCGGCGTGGTGTTCATACAGCTGCAGGTAAACGGTCTCGGCTTCCGCCAAAGTTGCCGCAAGGATGCTCTTCAGAATGCGGCGCTGCTCGTCACGGAACAGAGAGCGCAATGAGTACGTTTTGTCACCAAACCGCCGGTCGAGCATTCGCACTACTTCAGGGATGTCGACGCGGGAAAAGGAGTCGCTGATGCTTTCAAGCAGATCTTGATAGCTGTCTTGAGAGCCGAACGACTGCACGCCGCCAGCAACGTTATGATCTCCAAAATGGACGACCCAGAAAGTAAGTACTTCCGATTCCTGCGTCACTTTCGATGTGAAACGCGCCTGGCCGATGGCCATGCGCATCTTGCCCGCGTCCCGGCTGTGATAGTCCAGACGCTTGACCGCGTACGAGAAGACATCGGTGCGTTCGCCGTATGGGGCGAACAGCGAGCTGATCGAGTAATGGGCGCCGACTTTCTCAAGGTCAATAATGGACGGTTTGACGAATTTGCGATAGATAGCGGCGCCATCGCCATATTCGGCGATGTTGCTTTTGGCGAGTGCGATTCGTTCCATGAATTGTGACTCCAACGGTTCGCTGAAAAGCTGTTCAGCAAGTTGAAGCACGCGCCCGGCGTACTCAATCACCTGCACGGTCTCGATGCCGGACAGATCGTCAAAGAACCAGCCGCAGCTGGTATACATCAACATCGCGTGCCGCTGAAGTTCCATCAACTTCCAAACGATAACTTGTTCCTGAGCGGTCAATTCGCGTACGAAGTGGTCCTCGCCGAAACGCTGTCTAGCGTCCGGAGTTCGGTTCAGCACAATATGGATGTAGGCGTTTCGCGCTTCCCAAGGATCGCGCAAGAAGGTGGCGCCGAGCGACTCAAATTTCGGGTTTACAGTGTCCCGCAACCAGTCCAGCGCATCACGCAGAGGCTTACGCCATTCCTGATTCCAACCCGAACGCCCGGAGTTGCACCCGCAGTTGGAGCGCCAACGCTCTATGCCGTGAATGCAGCTCCAGGAGGTGTTCTCATAAATTTGTACTTCCTGCGTGGGCGGATTCTCTTCGAGAAACTCGCCGTAATTAACGAGCCGGGCCAATTTCTTGCTCTCGACATAATCGAGGGCATAGGCCAACGCCATCTCGCCATGCTTGTGGTGATGTCCGTAGGTTTCGCCATCGGTGGCGATATGCATGAGCTGCGCGGTTGCGCGATTGTCGGGCAACGCGCCGATCAGTCGCCGCGCGAACTTCTCGCCGTTGTCCAGCAGCTTTTCGAAAGCCACGGCTTGCGAGATTGGGCCATCGTAGAAAAAGAGATTGATGTTTCGGCCGCTGGGAGTCTTGAGAAGGTAAGGCTCCCGAGGATCGATTTTCGAGCCGGTGACATCGCGCCAGTCGCCTTCGGTAATAGGACGGACAGCCTTGGCCTGATGAGGAGCGAGAATCGCGAAGGTCAGCCCCGCCTTTGCCATCAAATCGAGCGATTCCAGGTCCACCGCGGTTTCAGGCAGCCACATGCCTTCCGGCAGGCGGCCGAAACGGCTGGCAAAATCCTCGAAGCCCCAATGAATCTGCGTCCATTTGTCGCGGCTATTTGCGAGCGGCAGAATCATGTGGTTATATGCCTGGGCCATAGCCGAACCGTGGCCGCTGAACCGGCGCTGGCTCTGCTTGTCGGCATCAATCAAGCCGGCGTATAGTTCGGGAGCATGCTCGGCGGCCCACGACAGAAGAGTGGGTCCGAAGTTGAAGTTGATTCGCGAGTAGTTATTTACGATTCGCGTGATGCGCCGCTGATCGTCGAGAATGCGCGAGGCCAGATTCGGGGCGTAGCACTCGGCCGCAATCCTTTCGTTCCAATCGTGATATGGATACGCGGAGTCCTGCAGCTCGATCTGTTCGAGCCATGGATTTTCACGCGGTGGCTGATAGAAATGGCAATGTATGCAGAGAAACTTCATGTTCAATTCAGCCGTTCATCGTAATTAGTGCTGCTGACACTAGACGCGAACGGATACGAGACTTATTCAGCATTTTGCATTCCTGGAATCATGCGGCGGGTAAATGAATTGTGAAAATGGCGCCCGGTGAGGAGTCGCGGTTTGATGCAGTGACTCGCCCGGAGTATCGCTTCACAATGGTGGCGACAATATGCAGGCCGAGGCCTGAGCGCCGCGTGGTGGCTTTGCTTGAGACGTGAGCGCGGAACACACGCGGCAATATATCGTCTGGAATTCCGGGACCATTGTCGGCAATGATGATCTTTAGCGCGCCGTCAATCTGTTCAGCGGAGATTTCTATGCGCCCCGGCTTACGCATCACTTGTACGGCATTCAGGAAGAGGTTGGCGAAGACGCGCTCCCAGTCTTTATCCGCACCGGGCAGCCGAACGTCACAAGAGGGCAACTTGCGGACGAAAGTCATGTGCGGTTTGCGGGCGGCGGCGGCGTAGTCGGCGGCGCACTGGATAGCATCGTCAATCACTGTGGCGAGATTGGGCGTACTATCCGGGATCGCGCCGATCAAGCGCTTCCCACGGGCCACGCAGCGGTTGAGAGTAGCGGCAAGCGGTTTCCAGTGCCGATCCGCGCTGAGCAACTCGGCGGCTTCAGTGATGGTCTCAAAAACGTTGTTGAGATCGTGGATCAGGCTCTCACGAGTGAGATCTGAGTCAGTCGATTCGTCCATGTGTTGGGTTATTGCGCAATCTGGCGGAGGGTTGTGTAGAACTCCGGATACGATACCGAGGCGCACCCGGCATTTTGCATTGTAGACGAACTCGCTGCAAAAAGGGAGGCGATTGAGAACGCCATCGCGAT
>DATBEF010000193.1:0-11807 GCA_036269625.1 Bryobacteraceae bacterium
TAAAACTCAATGTTGGCACGTATCTCGATGATGCGCGGCCCGGTCGGACCGCCGGTTACCTGTCCGAAGGTAAAGTCCTGAATATTGGGGTCGCCAAGCCCGCCGATCCCCGAGGACACACCGAAGGTCGGGTGGTTGAAAGTATTTATGAACTCACCTTGGAGGGTCAGGCGAAGCGATTCCCGGATCGGAATACTTTTGTTGACCGAAAGATCGACGTTGGTCCAGTGCGGTCCGTAGAGCCAGGGATGAAAGCCGAGCACGCCGGGAGTCGTTTCCGGAGTTATATAGGTTGGATTGGCCTGCCCGTTGCTACCAATGTACAGCGGGTTGATGAAAGTAACCCAGGGCTCGCCAGTGTGGTAGACGCCGGCCGTGCCTTGAATGTTTGCAGTCGTGACGCCGTTAAGGACGACACCGCCGTCGTTCTGATTAAATGTATCGTAGCCGCCCTGCAGTTGGATGGGAGCTCCGGTCTGGAAAGTGATTACAGTTCCTATGGTCCAGCCACCGAAGATCTCATTTGCGAAGCCGCTTTGATTCAAGAACTGGCGGCCTTTTCCAAATGGAAGATCGTAAGTGCCGCTGGCGTGGATGACGTGCCGGATATCGTAGATACTCGGGCCATAGTTCAAACGGAAATCACGGTTAGTGAAATAGAGCGAGTTTTGACCGAAGATACTTTGGGCCTGGATATTGCGCTGGGAGATGTCGCCCAGAGAGTGACTCCAGGTGTAATTCACATTGAATTCCATCCCGTAGACCGGCTTCTGACGGAATTCTACCTGAAGGCCGTGATAGCTAGACATTCCGGCGCTGTCTAAATAATTGACAGGCTGTCCGGTGGCGAAGCCATTGGGCTGGAAGAAGTTCAGCGGGTAGCCAGCGCCGGGTCCTGGAAATCCTTGCGTGACACACGGACTGAAGTTATTACCGCCGACGAGATTGCAGAAATAAGCCGAGGAGCTGGCGATGTTGTTCGCCATTGCGCCGGCTTGGCCGGTTTGTAGCTGAGTAATGAACGAGCCGTTGGTGAAGTTGGAGCTTCCGCCAGGGCCAAATGCAGCGGTCAATATTGGTAGCGGTTGCTGACCTGGAAGGCCATTGTAAGCAAAGGTGCCGGGATTTCCATTGGCGTTATTGATAGCGAGATTCTTTTGGGCGTTTTTGAATTCACCCAAAAAACCGTTCTCAAAAATGTTTACTTCGTTGATATTCCATCCGACCCAGCTATGCAGGGCCAAGTTGCCGACGTAGCGGATTTCCAAAGCGTTGCTGGAGCCGAGCTGGCGCTGGATACCGAAATTCCAGGATTCGACATAAGGCTGACGGATGTTCGGATTCATGGCCCAGAACTGGCTGCCGCCAAAAGTAAGATTCGCTTCCGGGTTGATGGCAGAATAGGCCGGCGGCGTGAGTAAGTAGGGCGGCAGTGCATTTCCCAGGAGCAGACTGCCAGGCAAGAAATTTCCAGTACCTGGCGCGGTTGACGCGTTGAGAACACCTTGCTGGTAGAAGAAATCGCCGGAGTTCGAGGCGAAGGCCCAGAAGTTCTGCGCCCCTTCGGTATAGGTTCGCAGAGAGTAGCCGGTGCGAATGACGGTTTTATCGCCGCCCATCAGGCTGCCTAGCCAACCGCCGTTTGAGTGCGGATTCCAAGCGATCGCGATGGCCGGCTCGGGGTTCCTATAGGACGGATTGTAGGCGTGATGGCGCGCATCAAATACGGGGTTTGTAACAGAGCCCATCGAGCCGGGCGAAAAGTAAGCGCCGACTGGTGAGGTTCCCCATAAGTCCGCAATCGAAGCCGGACTGCTATACGCGCCGGTAAGGTCCTGATCGTCGCCTATGAAATCCCAGCGAAGCCCGTAATTGAGGGTGAGCGTAGGCGTGATTTTCCAGCCGTCCTGGAAGTAGAGCCCGAAGGCGTGGATGGCTTCATCGAGGTTATATTGACCGAAAGGCTTGTAAGTCTTCGTCGCCGGATCCAACGGGCGGCCGACTCCGATTTGCGCGTAGTCGATTCTGCCGGTGAGCTCGGCGTACAGATTTTCAGCGTTGTTTAGCGCGGAAGTAGGCGCGTTGGCTAAGGCCGAAGTGAAGACAGCTCCCAGCGGGTCCTGACCAGCGATGCCGAAACCTACGATCGGGTAGCCGCCCGGGCCATTCCAGTAATGATCCTGTTCGCGATACCACGAACCCCCGAAAGTGAAGGTTTGCGAGCCGTGCTGCCACGTCACGTTATCGTTGGCGTTAAATACCGGAAAGAACTGGGAAATCAGCGTGCGCGGATATCCGGGAAGCGGAGCGTTCGGATAGCCATAGCCCCAAAACTGCCCGCCGTAGTTATCGACGGAAATAGTGGGATTGGTATCGAAAAACGCGGCGGTATATAAAAACCCGGCGTGGAATTGATTCACCAGAGTGGGCTTCGGAGTCCAGTCAAAACCGAACGCATCGGTGAAGTTTCGGAATCGATTCGATTGGACGTCCAGCGGATCGACGCCCCCTGGGAAATATGCCGGGGTGCACGTGCTACAGGTTTCCTTAGTCTCATTCCACGACCCGTAGAGGCGAATCTTGTCGGAGAGGTTGTAGTCGATGCGTGCGGTGGGAAAGTAGTGCGTATCGGCACCGTGTACTTGCCAACCGAGATTCAAGATATTGGGATCACTGGTCGGAGTGAGGCTGCCGAACTTAAGATTGTTGTTTACCGATTGCAACTCGCTGGCAATTTGGGGATGTACGGTGGAGGGGAAGCCATTGGCGCCGGCCAGTTGCAGGACATTGAGTTGCTGAGTGACGCCGTTGTTGTCCTGATATGTGAAGATGCCCTGCTGCGCCGACGGAGCGAGCACCGTGGTGGAAGCGCCATTGGTTTCGGGCTGTTTGGATTCGGCGTAGGTACCGAAAAAGAACAGCTTGTTTTTCAGGATGGGCCCGCCGACGCTGACTCCGAAATCATTCAGATCGATGATGTTTCTGGGCAAGCCGGTCGCGTTATTCAACCAGCTATTGGCGTTCAGATCGGTGTTACGAAAGTCCTCATAGAGACGGCCATGAAACTGGTTGGTGCCGCGCCGGGTGATCATATTGATCTGCATGGCAGCCTGTCCGGAGCCCTGGCTTAAATCGAGTTGCGAGGTCTGGACAGTCATCTCGGCGACGTCTTCGAGGCGGGATGATATGGCTGTCGCGCCGTATGTAAAACCTGCGCTTTTCCAGCGGCCGGTTTGAGCGGGAACGCCATCCATGTTCGCTCCCAAGGCGCCACCGGGCAGGTTGTCCCAGGTGCCGTCTTGACCGCCGACGTTGTTTGGATTGGGACCCGAAGCAGTTGTCCACCCCGGGATCAGAAAGGCCAAGCCGAATACGTCGCGGCCGTTTACGGGCAGATTGACTACCTGTTTAGTGTCGATGGTGTCGGAGATGGCGCTGCTATCAGTCTGAATGAGCGGCGTTTCGCCGGAAGTTACTTCGACCTTCTCCGACGTCGCGCCTACCTCCAGGACGGCATTGACGGCGGTGGCGCGGCTGGTCTGCACTTCGACAGAGTCAAACACCTGCGTCTCGAAACCGGCTTTGGAAACGGTGAGGCGGTAGGTGCCGAACGGAAGGTTCGGGAAAGTGTAGGTTCCGTTGTTGGCAGTCGCAGCGGTTCGGATGTCATTCGTTCCGAGATCTTGGAGCTGAAGGGCGGCATCGGGTACGACGGCACTGCTTGGGTCAGTGACTGTGATGGTCACTACGCCGGTAGTAGCGGTTTGCGCGTAGGCGGTTGGCAATTGGAGGGCCAGACCAAGAAGAAAACATTGCAAAAGCCTTACGGCCCGAGATCGAGTTGAGGTGTTACCGAGCCGGGCGACGGAATGGCTCAAACACTCCCCAGTGTGCGACATGATTCCCTCCCCTGAGTGGGTTGAGCCCGGCGGGCAAACCTAGGCTCCCGCGTATTGTATACAATACTGTACACAAATAGTTAGCACGGCGAACAGTAAAATGCAATCGTCTTTTTCTTTGCCGAGTAAACTTGCGGGGGCGCGGACTGAGAAGCCGGATGGCTACTAGACGGCCGGATCCGTCAAGGTCACTTGAAAGGTTCGTCGGCGGACGGGCCGTAGAGGCCGGGAACCGGAAGGTTGAGCAGGCGGAGATACACGCCCAGTTGGGCACGGTGATGCACCATGTGGTTGAGAAACATGGTGCGGTAGAGGAGCATGCGCGGCGCATCCACAATCACGCGATCACCGAACGAGAGCTTCCAATTTCTTTGGAGATCCTCGTCGGAGGCGGCAGCAAGGCGCGACCTGGCTTCGGTGGTGGTGCGATCCAGCTCGGAGACCAGATGTGCCGTGGACTGAAAGACATAGTCCGGAAACTTCTCTGATGCCAGGTTGAGTTCCGGGGTCGTGAGAATGCGGGTGCAGAAATCGGGAAGACGCGCGACATGCAATGCAAGGCGGCCTATGGGCATGGATTTGTCATGCGGTTTCCATTGTGGGTCATTCTCGGGAATCCGTTGGAGAGTGCGGCGGGTACTAGCGATTTCGGGGTCGAAGTCTTCAATAAGGATTTCGGCGATGCGCATGCGACGTGACAGCGATTCTTCGCTTTGAGATTGCAGGTTAGCAGATCCCTGGATCGCCGGCTTTCTGCGGTTTTGAGGCGGCCTGCGCGGGCGCGCCTGTCCTTATACTGGAAGCGATTACATACAATGTTGTACGCAAAGACCGCGGGAATTTCACTTGCCTCGGGTGTTTTGTTCTGCATGCTTGGCTTTATGGCTTCAGGCCCGCGGGCGATCACACAAGAAGCACCCGGGTCCGGCAGCCCGGAGCACGATTATCCGTTTAAGCCGGTTCCGTTCACCGCCGTCCACATGGACGACGTGTTTTGGGCGCCGCGCATCGAGACCAATCGGAAGATGACAATTCCGTACGCGTTCAAAGAATGCGAGATCACCGGGCGTGTAGCCAACTTCGAGCGCGCGGCCGCGGCGCTTCGCGGCGAACTCAACGACAGCAACCGGAAGCTGCCCGGTTACCCGTTCGACGACACCGATATTTATAAGGTGATCGAAGGTGCGAGCTACACTCTCAGCGTTCATCCTGATCCGAAGCTGGATGCCTACGTTGACAGCCTGATCGCAAAAATCGGCGCGGCGCAAGAGAAAGACGGGTACCTGTACACCGCCAGGACGATTGATCCTCAACATCCCCATCCGTGGTCGGGAGCGGAGCGCTGGCAGAACGAAGAGATTCAGAGTCATGAACTCTACGACGCCGGGCACCTGTTTGAGTCGGCGGTTGCGCACTATCAGGCGACAGGGAAACGGAATTTGCTGGATATTGCGCTGCGGGAGGCCAACCTGCTGTGCAACACGTTTGGGCCCGGCAAACGCACCATCTGGCCCGGCCACCAGATTGTTGCGATGGGCCTGGTGAAGTTATACCGCGTTACCGGCGACGAGCGCTATCTCAATTTGGCCAAGTTCATGCTGGACGTTCGTGGCGGTGAGAACGGCTCGGAGTACAACCAGTCGTGGGAGCCTGTGATCGATCAAACCGAAGCCGTCGGTCACGCGGTCCGAGCGACCTACATGTACTCGGGGATGGCTGATGTGGCCGCGATGACGAGCGACGCGCGCTACGTCCATGCGATCGATGCGATCTGGGAAAACGTCGTCGGTAAAAAGCTATATATTACCGGCGGAATCGGCGCAACCGGCGCAGGCGAGGCGTTTGGCGCGAATTACGAATTGCCGAACCTGACGGCCTATAACGAGACCTGCGCGTCGGTGGGAAACGACTTCTGGAATCAGCGACTGTTTCTGCTACACGGCGATGCAAAGTATGTGGACGTCCTCGAAAGGACCCTGTATAACGGGCTGATCTCGGGCGTATCGCTCGATGGGAAATTGTTTTTTTATCAGAACCCGCTGGAATCGAATGGAAGGCAGGGGCGCAGTCCGTGGTTCGGCGTGGCGTGCTGTCCGGGAAACATCACCAGGTTCATGGCTTCGGTGCCGGGCTATGTCTACGCCACAGGCGAGAACACGCTGTATGTGAATCTTTTCGCAGGCAGCACCGCCGAGATCCCGCTGGGTAAACGAACCATCAAGATGACGCAGGAAACTCGCTTTCCGTGGGACGGACGCGTGACGATGACAGTGGACCCGGGCCAGCCCGGAGCGTTTGCAATCAAGGTTCGTATTCCGGGGTGGGCGCGCGGCGAGGCGGTGCCGAGCGATCTGTATCGCTTTGCGGAGAAGGTGGATGAACCAGTGACACTGAGCGTGAACGGACATCCAGCATCGGTCCAGCTTGATAAGGGCTATATGACGCTACATCGCGAATGGAAGCGCGGGGATGTTATCGAACTGAATCTCCCGATGCCGGTTCGGCGGGTCGTTGCAAATAGCGAAGTCGCAGCGGACCGAGGGCGTGTCGCTATCGAGCGCGGGCCGATCGTTTATGCCGCTGAGTGGCCCGACAGCCCGAATCACAAAGTACGCAATCTGCTGCTGCCGGACAACGCGAAGCTGACCGCCGCATTTCGACCGGATCTATTGAATGGCGTAGAAGTGGTGCAAAGCAAGGCTGTCGCTTTGGCTTACGATTCTGCCGGTAAAGTGATTCGCACCGAGCAGGAATTCACGGCCGTTCCCTACTACTCATGGGCGAATCGCGGCCGCGGCGAGATGGCGGTGTGGATTGCGGATAAAGGCAGTGCTGCGAGGCCGACGCCGTTTCCCACTTTGGCCATGAAGAGCGCAGTGAATGCGTCAAGCGGTGGAAACAGAGTTACTGGTGAAGGTATTACCAAACGGCCGCAGGCAGTGAACGATGGTGAGGAGCCCGCTGCGTCCAATGACCCGAGTTCCTATTTCGATTGGTGGCCGGAGAAGGGCAAGACTGAATGGTTAGAGTACGCTTTTCCAGCCAGTTCGACCGTATCGCAGGTAGAAGTGTACTGGTTCGACGATACAGGCCGGGGCGAGGTGCGCGTACCCGCATCGTGGCGCATCCTCTATAAGGACGGCGAGCAATGGAAACCCGTAGAGAACCAGCAGGAGCACGGAACTGAGAAGGACCGCTACAACACGACCAGCTTTACGCCCGTGACGACAACGGGTTTGCGGCTGGAAGTCACGATGCAACCCGGCTGGTCGGCAGGCGTGGAGAAGTGGAAAGTGGAGTAGTAGGCCGAAGACAATGCCTCTCCGGTTTGGATACTTTTTTGCATCCAGACAATGTAATCTAATCATGTACCTCGATGCCAGGCCGGACCAGCAGCGGTTCGCGTACCAAAAAACGCGCGGAATCAGATAGAGGCAACAGTCTTCGCCTCGCCTTCCAAGAGTTGCGCGAAATGATTGTCTACGGCAAGCTGTTGCCGGGGAACTGGCTGATCGAAGCGGACTTGGCGGAACACCTAGGATTCAGCCGAACGCCGATTCGAGGAGCTCTTCATTGGTTGCAGCGGGAGCGCTACGTGGTCGCCTCGAGCAACGGGACCAAGAGCCGCATGATGGTCGCGCCCCTGACGAGGGAAGATGCGCGCGAGCTGTATTCGATCATCGGCCACATGGAGGGATTGGGCGCCAGATTGACCGCGCAGCTTCCATTCGCGAACCGCTCCAGCGTTCTGAGGCGCATCACCGAATACAATGCCGGCCTGTCGGAACTGGCGAAGAAACATCGTTCCGAGGCAAATCGCATTTTCGAGCTCGACATGAATTTCCATCGCACAATCGTCGAAGCGAGCGCGGGATCCCGGCTTCTGGAACTCCACAAAACGATCCAGCCGCAAGCCGAGCGTTACTGGCGACTGTATGCCAGCGCCATTCTGGACGAACTGGATAAGTCGGTGGCCGAACACGAACGAATCATCAAAGCGATTGCAGACGGGGATGCGGATGCCGCCGAAAACGGCATTCAAGTCAACTGGAGCAATGGCGTTGAGCGCCTTGCGAGGGTCATCGAGAGTCTGGGCGAGCGCGGAAGCTGGTACGACTAGCCGAACGGTGACGAGTATCCGGATCTATACAATCAGGGACACGAGCAGGCCTTTTGGGTTTCTAAGGGCATTCGCCGTAGCCGCATGTGCTGCATTGGCGCTTCCGCTGGCGACGGCCGACCAGCCGGCTAGCGCATCAGCCGATCTACAACCGCTTCCGAGCGAGATGCGCACGCCAATCGAGAGATACGTAGCGGATCAGACGACGCTGACGCGCTTTGACTCTACTCCGCTTTCAGAAGTCGTGCGTGACCGCATGCTTGGTTTGTATAGCGATTGGCAAAAACGTCTGAAATCCATTCCTTTCGACGGCATGAGCCAGAGCGGAAAGATCGACTATCTTCTATTTCAGAACCAGCTCAGGCATGAGCAGCGCATGCTCGAAATGCAGCAGAAGGAGATAACAGAAGCGGAACCGCTGGCGCCGTTTGCCCCTACCATTGCAAAGCTCGCGGAAGATCTTCGCTGCATGCATTTCATCGGCGCACCGGAAGCCGCTAAAACTTTGCACGCGTTGAATGCGCAACTAGACGATCTCAGGAAGTCGATCGATAAATTGAACTGCTCGCGATTTGTGGCGAACCGCGCCGCCGACGAAGTGGAGAAATTAAAGGGCGAGTTAAAGCAATGGTTCGAGTTCTACAACGGCTACGATCCCCTGTTTAGCTGGTGGGTGCCGGAGACCTACAAACAGCTCGACGCGAATCTGCAGGCATATGCCGTGGAAGTGCGTGAAAAGAAGGCCGGCATCAAACCGGGAGATACGACGACGATTATTGGAGATCCGATCGGGCGGGAACAACTGATCAGGGAGCTCCAATACGAAATGATCGCTTACACACCGGAGGAACTGCTGGCGCTGGGCAACCGGGAGTTCGCCTGGTGTGAAAACGAGATGAAGCGTGCTTCTCGGGACATGGGCTTTGGAGACGATTGGCACAAGGCGCTGGAGAAGGTGAAATCAGATTACGTACCGCCAGGCGAGCAGCCGGAGATGATCCGCGGGCTCGCGCTGGAAGCCATAGATTTCGTCGATAAGCACGATTGGGTGACTATACCCGAGCTTGCCCGAGAGACCTGGCGGATGGACATGATGACACCGGAACGCCAACTGATCAACCCGTTTTTCACCGGCGGCGACGTTTTGAGCGTTTCGTATCCGACGGACACCATGACCTACGAGCAGAAGATGATGAGCATGCGTGGAAATAACATTCCCTTCGCGCGAGCCACCGTTTTTCACGAATTGATTCCGGGGCACGAGTTACCACGCTTCTACGCGAGCCGGTACCGGACGTGGCGCCGGCCGTTCACAACTCCGTTTTATGTGGAAGGCTGGTCCCTGTATTGGGAGATGTTGCTTTGGGATATGGATTTCGCCAAGACTCCGGAGGAGCGAATCGGAATGTTGTTCTGGCGCATGCACCGCGCCGCGCGGATCATTTTTTCGCTCAATTTCCATCTTGGGAAATGGACGCCGCAGGAATGCGTGGATTTTCTAGTCAACGAAGTGGGCCACGAGCGCGATAACGCTACAGCCGAGGTACGGCGATCATTCCTTGGACAAGACCGGCCGCTGTATCAGGCTGCATATATGCTGGGCGGTTTGCAACTCCGGAGCCTGCGGAGGGAACTGGTGGATTCCGGCAAAATGACGAATCGCCAGTTCCACGATGCGGTGTTGAAAGAGAACGCTATTCCAATTGAGATGGTAAAGGCCGACTTGCTGAACGAGAAGCTGACGCGCGATTTCAAGCCGGCGTGGCACTTCTATGGTGAGATCCGGGTTGATCCGAATTCAGCGGCCAAGTGATTTTTTCGCCCCGGCGCAGCGCCAGGTTGCCAATGTGTCCGGCGCGGGCGCAGGCGACGCCAGCTTCGACCGGCGCATTCGGCTCCTTGCGGTTCCGCACGCAATCGAAAAAGTTCCGCATGTGGTCGATGGTGCCGTCCTCGAAGCTGCGCTCGCTGAGGACCGGGTTGTCGCGCACGCCCTCACGGTAAACCTGGAAGCCGCCGCGATTAATTTTCAGAGTCGCCTTGGTGCCGCGAAACTCGAGACCGCCGTCGTCGATTGAAGACACCATGGTGCCTTCATAACCGACTTCGAAGCCAGGATACCGGAAGGCGGATTGAATGGTATCGGGGCAGTCCCATTCCTCGAAGAAATAGCGGTCGCCCATGGTCTGCGCGACGCTTGGCTCCGGCGTTTTCATGGCCCACTGCACGACATCGATCCAATGGGCGAAGAGGTCCGTCATCGCGCCGCCGCCGAAATTCCAGAACCAGCGCCAATTGGCGAATTTTTCTTGCGTAAAGGGTTGATCCGGCGCGGAGCCGAGCCAGCGTTTCCAATCGAGCAGCGCCGGATCGGCGGGTTTCTTGAGCCAGAGATTGTAATTTTGATACCAATAGGTGCGAACCTGCGTGATGCGTCCCAGGCTGCCGCCCTGGATGAGATCGACGGCATTCTGGAAGTGAACCCAGCTCCTTTGTTGCATCCCGCATTGCAGCACGCGATTGGAAGAACGGACGGCGTGAATAAGAGGCTCAGCTTCTTCCAGCGTGTGCGTGACGGGCTTTTCCAGGTACACATCCTTGTCGGCGGCCAAGGCGTCTCGGGCAATTCGGACGTGCCAATGGTTGGGAACGGCGATGATCACAGCGTCGACATCCGGTTTGGCAAGCACCTCCTGGTAATCGAGATGCGTGGTCGCCTCATTTCCCGATTTTTCGAGAAACTCCTCGCGGCGCGGCTCATAGACATCGCAGACGGCGACGAGCTGATACCCGCCCGCCTTATCCGCCGAGCCGATCAGCCCTTGCATACGTCCGCCACATCCGATGGCGCCGACACGGACAACGTCGTTCGCGCCAACCGCGCGCGTGGCCGCCAGGGCCGTGAGTCCGCTGGCCATCAAAAAAGCGCGTCTGTTCGTTTTCATGGGATTTGACTGGTATATTACTGCACCGGCTCTGTTGTGAGGGCGAATGGACCGGTCTCGCTGCTCCGGATTGTGTCAGTCCATAGCTTCCGGATAAACCGGCAGAACGCGATCTTTGTGGCAGTTGCGCAGGCAGTTTCATCTAATAAATGTGCCTAGAAATCCTGTGCATGACCGATCTCAAAGAATGATGAAGGACATCCTCCGAGTTGCCCTTACCTTTGTTGCCGGACTGGTGGTTGTTTTCGCGAGCGCTCTGACGTACTCAAGAGCGCACGGAACCAGAGTGCCGACCCAAGCATCCAAGCGCGCTCACTTCGAAAAGCCCAAATCCCCAGTGAACAGCCCCGTACCAACCGTGTTGAAGGAAGGGCCGCCCGAGAGCTCGAGCGAAGCGGCTATGCCTTCAAACGCAAATTCCGCTGCGAATCATATACTGGGTTCCCGTTCCACACCGGATTCGACCACAACGGTGCAAGTTGCAAAACGTGAGCTGGGAGCTCCAATGCCCCCATTGGGTTCAGCTCTGACTAACCACCGACCAATTCAGGAACGCACGCGGACCGAGATTTCCGTTCCTGCGGCTGCTAACTCTAATGTTGCCAATGCAGAAACATACTCCGCTCCGCCGCAATCTGAACCTATTCAGCCGGTCATTCGGGAACTCCCTTCGACGGCGGCTCAGGACCAGCGGCACGCACCAGAGCAGCAGGCCGAGTACAGATCCGCTGAGCAGCCCCACCAGATTACAGGCGCAATTACAGGCGCTGCCCCGCAGCCTAATCCCGAACCTGTCGCCTCCGAGCCGAGAACGAAGGTGATCACGGTCCAGCCGGGTACGAC
>DATBEF010000219.1:0-9882 GCA_036269625.1 Bryobacteraceae bacterium
GATATCTACGCAGCAGCGCGCGCCCACTTCCTCCGCAAGCCGCATTCGGTCGATGACATAGCGCAAATTTTGCGCACGCTTCTCGGGGTCAGGATCCAAAATGTTTTTCCAGGCGCCGACTTCTGAAATCACCACGTTCTCAGCCGCGAATGCCTCACGAATGGCACGGACACGGTCGCGGTCCTCGGCGGTTGCTTGCGGGCAGTATGCGGCGGCATAGCCCAGCCGGCGATGCTCACGCGCGAGCTCACCGGGGTCTTCAGACTTCAGAAAAATGGGGCCGCCTAATCGTATGGGGCGGCCGGAAGGAGAAGCGGCGCCAAGAAACGGAACGGAAGATGCGGCTGTAAGAAAGGTCCTCCGGGTCGGGTTCATTGTTCACGCCTTCGGGGCCACGTTCTTCCAATGAGCCACTTTGTCTTCACGCAGGGCAATGTTCCCCAGGTGAGCGGCCGATGCCGCGCTAATCCCCGCTTCTACTGGAGCGTTGGGCGTCTTGCGGCTGCGAACACATTCCAGCCAGTTGCTTAAATGGAGCAGTTCGCCGTCTGGCTGGTCATAAAAATCCGCTCCTTTGGGGCCGGTACCAAGCACCCACTGCATCTCAGGCTCAGAAGGGATGGCTGGATTGCGATTATGCGCGTCGCGCCTCCGTTCCGGGAGAACTTCCAGTCGGCCGCGGTCCAGATAAAGAGTAGCCTCGCTACCCATGAATTCGAGCATGGCGCCATTCCGCGCATTCATAAAGGTAGATTCGAAGTAGACCTGCGCGCCTGGATATTCGAGGATGGTCTGAGCCGTGTCGGGCGTCTCCCAGCGTTCATTCGTATATTTGGCTCCAATGGTGGCTGCTTGTTCGGGGTGGTCGACATCCAGGTACCAATGCGCCACGTCGATGTAGTGGACCATCAGATCGTCCAGCACGCCGCCGCCGAAATCCCAGAACCAGCGCCACTCGCGGAACCGATAGGCATCGAATGGCTGTGGCCTCGCATTCCCGAGCCAAGCTTTCCAGTCGACGGTTGACGGATCGATATCATATTCGACTGAACCTCGAGCGGCATTTCGGTTCCAAGTCAGATGCACCTTCCGGATTTGGCCGAGTTGGCCGGACTTTACCAATTCGTACCCTTTCTGGAATTGGGGCATGCTGCGCTGCTGCATCCCGACTTGTACGATACGATTCGACCGATTGCGGGCTTCAAGCGCGGCAGGACCCTCTTCCAGGTGATGGGTCAACGGCTTCTCGACGTAAACGTCCTTACCGGCCGAGACCGCAGCAGTCATCATCGGGACGTGCTGATGATTAGGCGAGCCGATCAGAACCGCATCGATGTCCTTACGGTCGAGAATCTCCCGATATTCCTTGGTTGCGGACGCTTGCGGATCGGCAAGCGCCTTGCCGGCTGCCAAATTTTTATCCCACACGTCGCAAACAGCAGCCATGCGGGCGCCGGGAATCTTCTGCAACGCCTTCATCAACATCTGCGCGCGGCCACCGGTCCCGATGCACCCTATGGTGATCGTTTCGTTAGCGGCATAACCGCGGGATGTGGCCAGATAACCACCCATCGTTGCTAAACCCAAGTCTTTGAGGTATTGTCTGCGATTCGTAGATTGCATAATCACGGATTCCTTTAGAAAAGCAGCTTTAGCGAAAACTGCAAAATGCGCGGATCTCTTGCGCCCGTAAGTTGACCAAAGCTTGCCGTTCCCAAGCTATTGCCGGGAGGCAAAAATTCAGTGTGGTTGAGTAAGTTGAAAAATTCGAAGCGGAGGAGCATCCGCCAACGCTCGGTTATCTCGAAGCTCTTCACGGCAGCTGCATCCAGATTAGTAAGTCCCGGCGAGTACAGGATATTACGGCCGCTCGTCCCGAATGTGCCTGGTTGATTCTTGATGAAGGCAGCGGTATTGAAGTATTCGCTGATTTTCGCCTGCTCACTCCTGCCGCTCGAAAGCGTGATGGGCGCTCCGGGCAGAACATCTGCAAGCTCCGTCCCATTACCTGTGAAGGATTCATTGTAGGGAGCGCTGATACTGAACGGCAAGCCGGAATCGAGCGTAAAGATGGCATTGATTTGCCAGCCGGCTAAAACTGATTTGGTGATACCCGATGATTTTGCGAACCAAGGCAGGTCCCAAACTCCAGTCGTGCGCCACGTATAAGGTTGGTTAAAGTCCGAAGGACCGCGTCGAAGGAAAGGATTGCCCGGAATCGACATTAAGCTGCCAGCGGTCAGTAGAACGTTCGCGGGCGACGAAGCATCATCAAGGCTCTTGCTCCAATCGAACGTGGACGCCAGAGTGAATCCTCCATGGTATCGGTGGCGGTAAGTGGCTTCGAGGGCGTTGTAATTCGAATTGCCCCAATCTACTTCGGTATTCAGCCGGCCAATGTTTGAATTAGGACGCCGCGCCTGGGCGTTGCCCTGCGTAGAGGCGCCTGGAACATAGACCGGCGAATTCGAATCCTGCACCATGCTGAGGTGAGTGCCCTTTGTTCCGAAGTAGGAAAGCGATACAAAATCGCTGCTCTTGATCGCGCGCTCGACCACCATGCTCCATTGCTGAACATAGGACAAACGGAAATCCGGGATAAAGCTGTAGGCAGTCGCCGGATTGATAAATGGCGAGGTGGATGGCCGGGGATTGCCATTGAGTTCGAACCCGGTAGAGAACGGATCGCCGCCCGCGAAATTCTGATAAGGGTTAGCGATCGAGCCGGGCGAAACAAGATTGAACGTGCGAACAAAGGGCTGGACTTGGCCAAAGCCTAAGAAGCTAGCCAATGGAAACTGCTGGGTGTAAATTCCGTAGCCGCCTCGCACAACGGTGCGGCCGGCCGGATCCGCTTGCCAAGCAAAGCCAAAGCGAGGTTCTACATTCGCCACGTTGCTGTTTGTACCAGCAGCATTGCAGCCAGGGTCTCCCGGAAAGACGAGGCCAATCGGAGCGTTGGTGAACACTTTGGATTGTTCTCCCGGACGGTAGCATTCGATTCGTCCACTGATTGAGTGGTATGGCCAATAGGGATCCCAACGGAGCCCAAGGGTAATCGTAAGCCGGTTATTCACACGAATTTTGTCCTCACCATAGAAGCCAGGCAGATTGCCAGCGGCTTGGATGAAGATCCCATCAGACTGGGCATAACTTGCTGGTTGCCCAAGGAGAAAATCACCCAGGGCACTGCCTGTGATGGCTCCGGTGAAACCGACGACAGGATTCTGCTGGTTATCTGTGACCAGGGACGTACTTACGTGCTGCACTTCCGCACCGAACGAGATTTGATGCCGGCCCCGTATCAGGTTGATGTCCTCGGCCGTGTCGAAGGTGTTCCGTGGAAAATTGTTGTAATTGCCGGGAACAACGCTGAAGAAACCGCTCACCGTCAGTTGTTGAATAGTTGGAAATTGGCCGGCGGGAATGTTGGCGCCCAACGAGGTTAGGCTGACGGAATTTTCGCCCGCTACTGTTGAGCTGTCATCCCGAACGAACGTAAAGTGAAAATCGCTGACGAAATTACCGCGTGTATACGTGTCACCGACCGTGGCGTTGTGCCAGTGGTGCTGCTGGCCTCGATAGGTTGCAATGATGTTTCCGCCGGGAATGCCGGTTGGCGACCAGTTGAAGGTGTCATAGAAATAGCGCCCAAAGATGTGCTGATTTCCCCGTAAGTAATCGCTCTTGACCACGTATTGATCATCCTGCTGTTCGATCGGCTGGCCGTAGACGATGCTGCCATTGGAAGCGGCGGAGGTGGGAACGTATCTCAGAAGTTTCTGCATCACCGGGTCCAGCGATGTTGAAGGAATCTGATTATTAGGGAAAGCGACACCAGTTGCTGGATTCATCACAGGGCCGGATATCGCAGATAGATTCCCGGAACGTTCGGCCGGTGTGGGCACAAAAGAGACAAGGCCGCCCTGCAAGTTTGCCAAACGTGTTCCCTGATAAGAGCCGAAGACAAACCAGCGATCACGGATGATCGGCGCCCCCATTGTCGCGCCGAACTGGTTGCGCTTGAGTAAATCGGGCTCGGCTGAGAAGAAATTTCGAGCATTCACGTCTCCATTGCGCAGGAATTCAAACAGGTCGCCATGGATCTGGTTCGTTCCGGACTTGGTCACGATATTGACAGCGCCGCCGGGGGCGGAAACGTAACGGGAACCGTAATTGCCGCTGACGACCGTGAACTCCTCTGTCGCGTCAGGGTTGGGAAACGGGCCGCCGCTAACTTGGTAGGGGTCCAGATTGTTGGCGCCATCGAGCGAGAAATACACCCCGCCGCCTCGCACCCCGTGAACCGTAGGAGCGACCTCTGTTGGGAACACAAGGCTGTTTTGCAAGATTGGGTTGCCGGTGTTTGAGCTGGGAATGTTTTCGATCGGATTCGTGACGCCGCCCGCCAGGAAGACTAGATTTGCGGGATTGCGCCCGTTTAGTGGCAAACCCTCCACTTGCTTCTGGCTGATCAGCTGGGAGGTTTCGCTCCCGCTCGTATTCACCATGGTCGCGTCGGCGCTTACAGTAACCGTCTCATTCAGGCTCCCAGGGCGGAGAACAACGGGTATCGACGCCTCCTCACCTAACGTCAGGACGATGCCGTTCTGAGTAAAGGGCGAAAATCCCGTAACAGTGATCGCTAGGGTGTAGGACCCAACCGGTAACAGCGGGACCGTATACACGCCGTCATCACCACTGACCACGGTTCTGCTGATACGGGTTTCCAACTGAGTTACCGTTACTTGCGCATGGCTGACGGCGGCTCCAGTACTGTCGTGAACCGTGCCTGAAATGGAAGCTGTCGATACCTGAGGATAGAGTGTCGGGGCCGTCAAAACAAACCCCAGGAAAAGGGAAAAAGCGCCGACGATCGACTTATGGGCAATTGCAGTTAGGAAGCCTGAGCGGCGATCCGAAAACCGGGGCGAATGTAGAACGTACATAGTTTCTCCCTCGACCAACGGTCGAATTGAAACGTATCAAAACGCCTGCTCGACTATACTGCCTTCGCTACGCTGGGGGAATAGGTAAACAAACTAGCCGGGAGGGACGAAAACATCGCGGGTTACCTGGTTTTCTCAAACCATGCCGGCGGCACTACTTCTGGTCTCAGCTCAACACACCAAATCTTCCCGAGTAATTTCCAGATCGCCCAGCCGTCCTAACATGGCCAGTGCAATGTTGTTTGTCTGGAAGAATTCTTGCGCGATCTTCTGCACTTCACTGCGCGTCACGTTCTCAATGCTGTCGATCATCTCGTCAAGAGACATGAACTCTTTGAAATACAATTCCTGCCGCGCAAGATTCGACATGCGGCTTGAGGTGGATTCGAGGCTCAACATGAGCGAACCCTTCATATGATCCTTGGCTCGCCGTAGTTCCTCTTCGCCGATCAAATTGTCTTTCAACTCGCGGATCTCGTCCATTATGGATGTCACCACCTGCTTTGCGTTTTCGACGCCTGTGCCGGCGTAAATGGTGAAGCACCCGGTATCGCTAAACAAATTCAGCTCCGAGTAGACGGCATACGCTACTCCCAGCCGCTCCCGGATATTCTGAAACAGCCGCGAACTCATCCCGCCGCCGAGCACGGTATTCAGCAGATACAAGGGAAACCGGAGCTCATGGGCCAATGGATACGCAGGAACGCCGAGCGTTATGTGCACCTGTTCCAGCGATTCCTTTTTCTTCAGGACAATCGGCGCATGCGACTGCGGCTTGGTATCGGACGGCAAGATTCCGCGCTGTTCGAGACCGGCGAACTTGTCCCGCACCAATTCCACGATGGCCTGATGATCCAGGTTTCCCGCCGCGGTGATCAGGATGTTTTTCGGCGAATAGACGCGGTTGTAATAGTCGAACAGCATCTCCTGCCCGAACTTCTTCACAGTATCCTTGGTGCCTAAGATGGGCTTGCCCAGTCCGTGCCCCTTCCAGAAATTGCTGATGAAAGTCTCGTGCAGCACAAACTCCGGCTGATCGGCTTCCATCTTGATCTCTTCCAGGATCACGCTTTTTTCTTTTTCAATGTCGTCCGCCCGGAATAGCGGATTCAGCACCAGGTCCGCCAATACATCGAACGCGAACGGTAGATGCTCATCCAGCACCTTCGTGTTAAAACTCACCAATTCCTTGCTGGTGAACGCATCCAAACCGCCCCCGATTGAATCAACCGAACGGGCAATGTCGGCCGCGGAGCGATGCTTGGTCCCCTTGAAGACCATGTGCTCGATAAAATGGGAAATTCCGTTCTCAGGACCATGTTCCACGCGGGATCCCTTCCCGATCCAGACGCCTAAGGACACGGAGCGCACATGTGGCATTGCTTCCGTGACGATCCGGACCCCGTTCGGCAGACCGGCGCGTTCGATGTTGCGAACCGTTGGAGATGCAAGTACCATGAATTACCCCTTTTCCATAGTGTACCGCGATACACTAAACCTAGATGTTGCAATCACTTGAGCCGCGAAGCCTGGTGGGAATGGACCTTCCCGAACTGACGGCGTTGCTCGGAAAGGCGCAGCCCGCCTTCCGGGCTCGACAGCTATATGACGCGCTGTACAGGAAACAAGTGGCCGATTTGTCAAAAATTTCCTCCCTCCCGCTAGCTCTCCGGGAACAGCTTGTCAATACCTGTTCTGTAGGATTTCCCACAGTCGAGCGCCGCTTTGATTCTACCGACCGCACCCGCCGCTACCTGCTCCGCCTGGAGGACAACCGGACTATCGAGGCTGTCCTTATGCCCGAAGACGCGCGCGACACCATCTGCATTTCAAGCCAGGTTGGGTGTCCGGTTGACTGCAAATTTTGCCTGACGGCCCTCATGGGGCTTGAACGCAACCTGTCGGCTGGAGAAATCGTGGGCCAGGTTCTCTATGTTGCCCGCGAAAACGCCCTCAATCCCGCTGAATCGCGCCTGAATGTCGTGATGATGGGAATGGGTGAGCCGCTGTTGAATTTGGATAACGTTCTGAAGGCCACGCGATTGTTGACCGACCCTGGCGGGATCGGGATGTCCCCGCGGCGCATCACCGTCTCCACCTCTGGCATCGTGCCCAAAATCTACGAACTCGGACGCTCCGAGGTCCGCCCAAAATTGGCGATTTCGCTCAACGCCTCGAATGAGGAGCAGCGCCGTGAGCTGATGCCCATCACCAGGAAGCACCATTTGGCCGAATTGATGGAGGCTTGCCGCAGCTATCCACTCCGCCCTTGGGAAAAGTTAACTTTCGAGTACGTGCTGCTCAAAGACGTGAACGATTCTGATGCGGATGCCCGCCGGGTTGTGCGTCTGCTGGCAAATCTCAACTGCAAAGTAAACCTGATCGCGCTCAATCCTGGCCCCGGGATTGCTTTTGAGACGCCCGATCCCGAACGAGTTTCGAGCTTCCAAGCGGTCGTCCGCAGATCCGTTCCGTGTTTTATCCGCAAGCCGCGCGGCCGGGACATCTTCGCCGCTTGCGGGCAACTTAAACGAATATCCGCCGATCTCATCGAGATTGCCTGAACGCCCTAACTCCGCCATCCTGCAAGGCGGTACAAGTCTCCACCGACCGGTGTTTGCCTGGTCTTCTTGTCAACTTTCGGCGTCAGTCCGCGCATGAGTAGACAGAAGCAGGAAATTACTCCTGCTCGAGTTTAAGCGGGAGATCGTTATGAAAACCCCTCGATCCATGGCGTGTGCTGTGGCGCTTCTTGGGCTGTGCACATGGAAACTGGCACTCGCTCAAACAATTCCCGACGCGTATAGTAACCGCCCTCCTGCTCTTAGGTCCTAGGTTCCAGATAATATCACCGGCTGGCCATCTTGGTGTCTTCACCTTCTGCTCGGTCCAGTACGTTGTCTACACTGCGAAGGGCGACACTTTTGTGAGCGGGTCTGAGGCCGAATTGATTATGGACGGGCCAACTGTTAAACGACTCTTGCCCGACTTGGCAGCAGATGTCTAATCTCGCGTCAATGGTCGGTGCGCGTGTGGGACGGCGATCCCCAGATCGATTGAATCTCCGAAATTTCCGCCGAAACCTGCCCCGGTTCTCCGCCTTTTGAGTACAGTTCTATTCCCGCTGCATTCGGTTCTGGAAAAACCAGGTTCGTACTCGCCACGCGCCCGCCGTCGGCAAATACTTCCACGGAATTGCGGTCCACCAGCACGTCCATCCGCAAGACAGGCCTATCCAGCGGCAGAGCCGCTTCCGTACGATCTGGAAAATTCTTGCTGAAGCCGGTGATGCCTGAATGTGTCCGGTCGAAAAACAGCATCCGAGCCGCCACATCGTAGCCGATCGAGGTGTAATGGCTGCCCCTCATCAGGATGCGCCAACCCACCTCTCCAGAATGTCCCAACGGAATTTCTGAGCGTAACACATAGGATTGCGTCGCCTTCAAATTGGACCCGGCCAGCCACGTGTTGATGCTCGCGATCGCCCCGACATGTCGCGCCGTCCCATTCTTCGGTTCCAAAGACCCGATCTCGTCTACCGGATTCTGCGCGAGCCGCAGTCCCGCTGCTGTTTTCAGCAGCTTTAACGTTCTTGGAAATGTCATCTGCCCGCGCCACGGGTTCGTCGGCAAATCCTTCGCGTACTGCCAGTTGTCCATCCAACCAAGCATCACGGGTCTTTTTCCCGCCGGCAGATTATTGAACGTCAGTGCGCAGTAGCAGTCCTTCCCGTAGTCGGTCCACATTGTCTGCTCCGGAGGATTGTCGTTGACGAATTGCCTCCCATCGAACTGCCCGACAAAATACTGCTCACCCGACCCTCCCTGCAGCGCACCCGGGTTCAGCCCGATCTTCAATACCCACCGTGTCTCATTGGGCGAACCCTCGATCGGAACCTCAATCAGTTGAGGGCATTCCCACTGGCCGCCCGTGGAGCCCGCCGGCCCGAAATCGCTCAGCTCCGACCAATGCTTCAGATCCTTCGAGCCGTAGAACCGCACCTTATGATCATTTGGGAGCGCAACCGCCATGGTCCACTCCTCGGTGCGGCGTGACCAGATTACGTGAGGATCGCGAAAATCCGCCATGTGCAGGTCCAGCACCGGATTACCTGAGTATTTGGTCCACGTCCGGCCGCGGTCGTTGCTGAAGGCGATGTTTTGCGTCTGCAAGGCGGCGTGTCCGGCGCGTTCCGGCGTGTGCCCGGTGTAAATGGCGATCAGGCAGGGCATCCTGTTCGTACACAGGCCACTGGAATTATGCTCATCAACCACCGTGCTGCCCGTGAAGATCATGATCCCGTCTTCTTCGCGAATGGCTGGCGGCAGCTGATCCCAATGAACCATATCGCGGCTTACCGCATGCCCCCAAGTCATATGTCCCCACTCATCTCCGAAGGGATTGTATTGAAAAAAGAGATGGTATTCGCCCTCGAAGTACACCAGCCCGTTCGGATCATTGGTCCAGTGCTCGCGCGGCGAAAAGTGATACTGCGGCCGATAGGGCTGGTCGTATCCGCTCTCGGTCGAGCTCTTCTGCGCAACCAAAAGCATGGCGCCGAACGCCAAGGCGCAAACGATTCGCAAACGAAACTCCATGGGCAAAAGCATACGCCAGGGAGAGAGAACGCTAAATCCTTGTCGGGCGGAGTGACGGATGTGGAGTGAGGCCTATGTCCGCCTTTTCTGTTGTAGGCCAGCGAAAATGTCCCACTAACAGGCCAGCGATTCTGTCACCCCATGGATTTATCGCTTGGTGCCAGGATTGTTAGGGGAACCGGGAGCAGCAAGCTCCCGGCAATCCCGGCCACTGAGTCGGCGCTCGGGTTGCTTCCCAGCATTGCCCTATCCTCCGCCCAGTCCAGTTGCGATTGTATCGATTCAGGCTCGCACCGCGGGATGGCCCGCATAGCGATAGATACGGACAGGCTTTT
>DATBEF010000222.1:0-35731 GCA_036269625.1 Bryobacteraceae bacterium
GAGAAGCGCGTCAAAGACCATCGCAAACAGATTGGCGAAGCCTTCGAGCTCTACGAAAACGCTCAGGATGAAGGACTTCCCTTCAACCCGGCCGAGCTTGGGTTCGAATTTTCAACTGACTACATGCTCAAGTTCAACGACGAAGAATGGAAGCGTATCCACGTCCGCGAAGGCAACTACTACACCTGGTTGAAGGAGCAACAACGCCAGGCGGCATAAAAAGCGAGATGAGGCCAGACAGTTTCGTCCCAAACAAGCGAGATCGGAGTCACCTTTCGCTCGTCGAAGACGCCTCGCCATGGCCTCGCGACCGCGATGTAGACTTGATGCGGGGATCTTGTAGATGAAGCCTCCGCCTCTTACCCTCGCCGTCTTTATTGTTTACTTTTGTTGCCTGCCCATACCGGCTCAGACGCCGGCCGCAACCTCACCGGCCGACGGCATACCGACCATTCGTATGACCAAGAAAGAAGTCGCTCTTGATTTGGTTGTTCGGGATAAGAAGGGCCACATTGTACGCGACCTCGACCCTGCTTCTGTGGAGATTTATTTATGAGGATGGCGTGAAGCAGAAGATCGACAGCTTCCGGTTTGTGGGCGGCCGGGAGCAGCTAGAGAGCGAAACGGCTGCGGCCCAATCACAATCCCAAGAAACGGCCGGCGGCGGTTCATCGCACACCTTGCGGGAGTTGAATTTCGTTTCGGTCGTCTTTGCCCCAATGGCGCCGAACAATCTGGACTTCGCGCGTCAAGCGGTTTTTGCCTTTTTGAAAAATGAAGTTCTACCCAATACGTACGTGTCCATCTTCCGCCTCGACACGCGGCTACGTTTGATTCTGCCGTACAACCACGATTTGGAGGGGTTGCGGCGCGCGGCAAACGAGGCTACCAAGATCTATTCGACTCACGATGCCAGTGCCGGATCGACAACTCTCAGCACGCAGACTGCATTGACGGCCTTGGCCCAGTCGTCCGCCCCGGCCGGGCCAGGGAGCGGGAACCCGATGGCGACGCCGACCCTAAACGTCAACGATCCAACCTTTCAGCGTTACTCCAGCACACTGGATGCCTCAACCCCGGTCGGCGCGGCAGCCGCTGCTGAGGCCGAACTTGACAATCGCCTGCGTTTCGTCAGCAGCTACGTAACGGGAATGACTGCCATGGACAACCTGCGTGAGTTGGTTGGTTCGCAAGCCCGGCTGCCGGGGCGCAAGGTTGTACTGTACCTGTCCGACGGCCTGACACTCCCGGAGGGCCGCTCAGATGCTTTCGACAGATTGGTTAGCGACGCAAACCGCGTAGGAGTCACTTTTTACACGGTGGACACTCGCGGGCTGGCCGTTATGAGCCCGGAGGCGGCTTCGGTGGCGCAACTGAACCGGACGGTTACGGAAAGCTCAATGCAAGGTGCGGCCATGAAGGGAAAGCTGAGCGGCTCAACGGCGTTCGACGTCAGCTCCCAGAGTGAGGACCAGCTGTTACTGGCCGTTTCGGACAAGCAGCTAGCCTCACAAGAACTCGCCACGCGCACCGGCGGATTCGCGACCGCGAACACCAATGAGATTGCCGCGCCGATGCAGCGGGTTATGGAAGACATCCGAACTCATTACGAAATAACCTATTCGCCCATCTCCGATCTTTACGACGGACATTTCCGAAAAATCGATGTGAAAGTGGATCGCCCCAAGATGACCGTGCAGGCGCGAAAAGGCTATTACGCCTTACCAGAGCTCAACGGCCAGCCTTTGCAACCGGTGGAAATGGCTGCGCTCACCGCGGTCAACACGCGGCCCATTCCACAATCGTTTGCCTATCGGTCGGCACTACTTCAATTCCGCCCGGAACCGAACACGGTGCAATGCCAGGTGGCCTTTGAAATTCCGGTCTCCTCACTTTCTTTCGTAGCCGATCCTAAGACCGGCAAGTCACGGCTCCGCGCTTTCATTTTCGCCATTGTGCAAGATGCCAATGGGCAGGTGGTGAATAAAATCTCCCGAGAACTGGTTCGAGAGATCGCCACATCCCAAATAGTGAACATCAAAGACGAAAAGATCGAATACTCAGAGCCCACTGAACTCAGCCCCGGCCGCTACACGATCAGTACGGTCATCACCGACCAGCAGGTTGAACATACCTCGGTAAAGAGGCGCGTGGAAGTAGTGGCGCCGGTCGGACATCTCCGCTTGAGCTCGCTCGAAGTGATTAGGCGGGTGGATCCGTTGCCGGAATCTCCCAATCCACAAGATCCGTTTGAGGTGAACGGGCAAAAGCTGATGCCCACGCTGACCGACAATGTGCCTTCCGGAATGCCAGTCCGCATCTATTTCGTTGTCTATCCTGCCCTGCAGCCAATCGCCGGGGAACCGAAGCTGACGTTAGAGATCCTCCGAGACGGGAAAGAGATCGCCCGCTCTTCTCCTCCACTTTCCAAGCCCGACTCCACCGGGGCCATTCCCGTTTTCGCAGAACTGTCCCCGCCGCCAGGATCTTACGTTCTCCGAGCTACCGTGCAATCCGGGACTTCCGAGCAGGCCCAAGCAATACGCACGCTGACAGTGGAATAAGCAGCCATGCCAAACGCGAGATTCCTGGTTGTCGTAACGGTGGCGCTCTGTGGATTGCCGCAGTTGTATCCGCAGAGCGATGGCCCGGCCACGACTCCGACAGCCCCACCTACGCTAATCACCGACAATGTAGATGAAATTGCGACACAGATTGTCGTTCGCGACAAGCACGGCCGGGCTCTTCGCGATCTGACGCCGGAAGAGATCAAAATCCTTGACGATGGGAAGCCGACAAAATTAAAGACTCTGATCCCGGGCGCACCGGCTGGCAGTTTCCGGCTTGTTACATTACTTTGGAACGCCGATCAGCCCGACCACGGTGCTTCCGTATACCAGGCGGCTTCCGAATTGGTGAAGTCGGCCGACCCCGATACCTATTTGTCCGCCTGGAAACTGGGGGCGCGGCTTGAACTGGTTTCGGACTTCACAAAAGATCGCGAGGCATTTGCCGTATCGATCAAAATTGCGACCGTCGGGTTGAAGCGGAACGAAAGGCGGGTTGTCAAACCCGGAGTTCCGCCGACGGCCTCGCCTGTCGAATCGGACAAGAAGAAACTCGATGTGCTACCGGCGCAGGAGGTGTCCGATCTGGCGGTACAAATGGCTGCCGAAAAACACTTGACGATGTGGATAGCTTGCCTCTCAGCTTTGACGGCCCAGCAAGCGTCCGTACCTGGCCGTAAGGAGATCCTTCACTTCTTTACCGGGTCGGAGAATCAGTCGATCGGCAAAGATCAAGTGAACGGCCTCATTGCCGATGCAAATCGAGCCGGAGTGGCCATCTACCCCATCGATGTCAGCGGGTTGAGCGCGAAATTGAGCGCCGAAGCTGCCGGCGCCATGGCGGCTGGGCAATTGGCGGGTCAGACCGAGTCCGCGGCCCAAGCCCAGGCGCGCGGCGGCGTTTCCGGACCCTCGGCGAGTTCCTCCTCGACCCTCCATCCCGTGATGAACGCTCCAATGCGGAGCGGCGAATTCGACAACATTGGGTCCCATCCGGAATCTCAGCGAAACGGCTACCTGCGGCAGATCGCGAGACAGACTAGCGGGCTCTATGTGGCGGAATCCAACAACCTGCGCCAGTCGATGCATTTGATCGGCGAGGATCTGGAGAGTTTCTATTCACTCACCTATGCGCCGGTGAACGAAGCTCTGGACGGGCATTTTCGGGCAATTTCGGTGACCATCGACCGCGCCCACACTCTGGTCCAAAGCCGCGATGGTTATTTTGCAGTCCCCATGGCGGGCGCCATTCGCGTGGAGCCGTTCGAAATTCCACTGATCAAGGCACTCGATGGGAATGCCAGCCGGCAAGGCGCCAATTTCGACGCGCAAGTTTTACGATTTGGCCATCTCGCCGGGCATACCAACACCGTCCTCGCCATACAGGTCCCTCTGCGAGATCTACAAAGTTACCAGGATCAGACCGAAAAAATTTTGAAGCTGCACTTTTCGATCCTCGGTCTAATTCGGACGCCAGATGGACGCGTTATTCAAAAGCTCAGCCAGGACGTCCCCTACGAGGTCGCCGAAGAACGAGCATCCTCGCTCCAGCAGGACACGTTTCATTTCGATCGTCACTTCGCGCTCGCCGCGGGCGACTACTGGGCCGAACTGGCGGTTCAAGATCGAAACTCCGGCGCCATCGCCACCAGACTCATTCACTTCACGATCAGTGACGAGAAATCTCAATTCGGACTCAGCGATATTGCGGTGCTGGAACGGATGGATTCTCACGCAGAATCGGTATCCGATCCGCAGGATCCGCTTCAGTACGGCAATGAACGAGCTCTGGTCAATCCTTCTCCGGCTGTTTCGGCCGATTCGCGCGGCGTGTTGCCACTATACCTGACGATCTATCCGGACCCGGCCGTCAAAACTGCTCCCAAGCTGGCCTTCGAAATTCTGCTTGATGGGAAATCGGTGGGACGCCTGCCCATCAAGGTAGAGCTCACCAGTCCGGACCGCCCCAAAACCTTCGTTGCATCACTTCCCGAAAAGGCCCTTGTTTCCGGCCACTATACGTTGATCGCGACCGCGGCTCAGGGGTCCGCAACGCTGGAACGCCGCCGTGAATTCGATTTTTCCGCGGCTTCCGGGGAAGCGGCCGACCTTGGCGAATCGGAGCATCTGTTCCTGACGCCTTTGCCGCCGCTGTCCTCTGCCGTCAATAGACCGGACGCCGCCGAAATCGACCGGATCTTATCCGCCGCGAGACAACGCGCCTTGGAATACCAAGACGGCTTACCAAATTTCAGTTGTCTGGAGGTGACCAGACGCTTCGCCGACAGGACCGGCAAGGAAGAGTGGAAGCAAAGAGACGTGATCGCGGAGGTCCTTCGTTATACATCCGGCGCCGAAACCTATCAAACTCTGGCCATTAATGGTGAACGGACAAGCCTGGAGCGTGACCGGATTACAGGCGTAAGGACCAGCGGGGAATTCGGCCAACTGCTGTCCGCCGTCTTTTCGAAGGAAGCAGGCGCGGCCTTCGAGTGGCAAGGGGAGGCCCACGTGAACGGCGCCTCCATGCAGGTCTTCAAATACTCGGTGCCCCAGCAGCGATCGAGATACAAATTGAAAACCGAAGACGGTCTGAAGCAGACCACTCCCGCCTTTCACGGATTGGTTTACATTGATGCGAATACATACGCGATTCACCACGTCTCATTACAAGCCGAGGCCGTACCCGAGGACTTCCCAACGCGCGAGTCTGACATTGCCGTGGACTATGGTTTCGTGACGATCGGAGATCAGAAGTACCTATTGCCGCTCTCAGCCACTCTGCGCATTCGGAAGGGTAAGCGTATGCTGTTCAAAAACGATATGCAATATCGGGATTACCGGCGCTTCACTGCCGATTCGAAGTTCGTCCAATAAAAGGTCCACAATAGAAAAAGAGACCGGTCTTGCAGCACTCTTGCCCCTAACTGCCCACGAGATCAAACAGCTTGCTCAGGATTGCGGCTTTGAATTGGCCGGCGTTGCCGCCGCGGATCCCGCCATTGACTTCGCGCGTTTTGATACTTGGCGTGCGGACGGAATGGCCGGCGAGATGGGTTACTTAACTGACCACAGGGGCGATAAACGAAGTGACCCTCGCAATCTTCTGCCCACCGCGCAGAGCATTGTTTGCGTTGGCAAGCTCTACCATACGGATTATCCGCTTTCGACGGAATTTGATGACGAGGCCTGCGCCTGGATTTCGCGATATGCCTGGGGCGCCGATTACCACGACGTCCTTCGCCGAGGCTTGGAAGATCTGGTCAGACGCATATCCGCTCGATCTGACCTGCCGTTTGAATGGAAGATTTGTGTCGATACGGCGCCGTTGCTCGAACGTTCTTACGCCCGCTTGGCAGGTCTTGGATGGATCGGCAAGAACACCTGCCTCATCAATCAGTGGCAAGGATCGTGGTTCTTCCTTGGCGAGTTGCTGTTATCGCTTCCGCTCAGCCCGGACACACCGCCCCCGGATCGTTGTGGCTCATGCCGCCGTTGCATCGATGCGTGTCCCACGACCGCGTTTGTTCCCGACAGTTCGGGCCGGCTCCGCCTGGACGCTCGGCTCTGCATCTCTTACCTGACCATTGAAAAGCGCGGAGACTTGCCGGGCGAACTTCAGTCCGCCATGGGAAATCATCTTTTTGGATGCGATATTTGCCAGGACGTTTGTCCCTGGAATCGCCGTGCGCCGCACACCAACGAAGAAGCCTTTCAACCCGTTAGCCCCGCGCCGCTGCTCGATGATCTCGCAAGTCTGACAGAGCACCAGTTTCACGATCGTTTCCGTCACTCGCCGATTTGGCGAGCCAAATACACCGGGTTTCTACGAAACGTCGCAATAGCGCTTGGCAACTCAGGAAGCCCCAATGCCGCAACGCAACTGAAACGCCTTGCCGAACATTCCGATTCCACGGTCGCCTGCGCAGCTCGAAGCTCGCTCGCGCGACGAATGGGCTCTAACTGCGTCGGCTCAGGGCTCGTCGGGAGCAGCCAAGACCATGCGCCCGTCTTCTGCGAAATGAAATCGCCCAACGCGCCAGTGCGATGCGCTGGCGAGATAACTGGCGACCCACACTGTGAACCCCAGGAGATCGCGGAGCGGAAATAACCAGGGCTTACGCAGGCACTCCGGATCGCGAGTAATACCCCACCCAATCAGCAAAGACTCCAGTGCACGGTTCAGGACTGACCATGCCGCCAACAAAACCCCGGCGAACGGTTGATCGAGAAGTATGCCCCCGGCCAGACTCATCAGACCGTAAGGGATGGCGAATACCAGTCCGCTGCCGAAGTGTCCTTTCGGCCGCGAATATCGAGTACCAATCGCCCAGCGTAAGTGCCTGCGCCACATTTTCGTGAAGGTCATCGGGGGCGCCACATGCGAAATGATGTAAGGCGAAAGAACGATCTTGTATCCTGCTTTGGCGATCTCTTTGCCCAGGACAAAATCGTTCGAAACATAGTGGCCGAGAAACTCGTATCCGCCGATCGCTTCGAGAGCGTCCTTCCGCACCACGATCGTTGGGCCTAAGCCGAACTTCATGCCTTCGATCAAATTGGCCACCAGCACGCCCGCGGTCATTTCGATACTCATTCCAATGGAGTCGATCGACGACCAGAAGCCTCCCGCCGCCAGACCTCGATAAACGCAGGTCAACATTCCGGTTTTCGGATCCGTAAGCGGCGGCGCCACGGAGCGAAGGTAGTCCGGGCCTACCAGCACGTCGCTGTCGCTGGTCACGAGGATTTCGTATTGTGCGGCCTCCGCCAACCGGAAGAAGGACGAGGCTACGGGATTGGGCCACGCCGGTTTACCAGTGACAAGTATCCGCGACGGAATTTCAGGGTATTTCGCGCAAACCCGTTCCGCTACCGGCAAGGCTGCGTCGTCCGCTTCGTCCACTCCGAAAAGCACTTCGAACCGCGGGTAGTCCTGCTTGAAAAAACTTTCCAGGTTCGACTCGAGCCGAGCTTCGAGACCGTGCAGTGGTTTTAGAATCGAGACCGGAGGCAGCAACTGCGCCCCGAGAGCGGACGATTCTGCGCTCTGGCGATGACCTGCAATGCGGAACTTCCAAACGCCCAAAACCGCAAGTACGAGAAATATCGTGGACGAAATTGTCCCGATCAGCCCCAGCCCGAATAACAATACGAAGACCATTTAAACCCACTTGTTAGCCAGGATCAGTCATCACCCGACCTTGTCTGGATAGACTCGACAATCTTCCCGACGAAGGCGTCAACGGACGTCACGCCTTGGTCGCCGTACTTGCGATTTCTCACCGAAACCTGGCCGGCCTGCACCTCCCGGTCGCCTACCACGAGCATGTAGGGTATCTTCTGCAACTGAGCTTCACGAATTTTGAAATTGACCTTCTCACTGCGGTCGTCTAACTCAGCGCGCACACCGGCTTCGATCAGCTTTTGCTTAACCTGCCGGGCGTATTCGTTCTGCCTATCGGTGATTGGCAACACGATGGTCTGCACCGGCGCGAGCCAAACCGGGAATGCCCCGGCATAATGCTCGATCAAAATTCCGAAGAAACGCTCAATCGAGCCATAGAGCGCCCGATGCACCATCAACGGCTGATGCGATTTTCCATCTTCGGCGATGTACTCCAATCCAAAACGGCGCGGCAAAGTGAAATCAAACTGCACGGTCGACAACTGCCAGAGCCGCCCAATGGCGTCCACTAGTTTGACATCGATCTTGGGACCATAGAACGCCGCTTCGTCGGGAGAAACCTTCACGCGCAGGTTCAGCCGCTCGGTAGCCCTCTGCAGCGCTTTCTCGCCTAACTCCCATTGCTGCGCCGTGCCGTCGTATTTTCCGCTGGCGCCCCCGTCCCAGGTGGACAGCTCCGCTTCATACTGCGAGAAACCAAACGTGGTCAAAGTATCGACGGCAAACTGCAAGCAGTTCACCACTTCGTCTTCAATCTGTTCGGGAGTACAAAAGATGTGCGCGTCGTCTTGGGTGAAGCCGCGGACCCGCAGCAAGCCATGCATTACCCCGGAACGTTCATACCGGTAGACCGTCCCCAATTCACCCAGCCGCACTGGCAAGTCGCGGTAGCTGTGCAAGCGGTCCCGATAAATCAGAATGTGGAACGGGCAGTTCATCGGCTTTAGCTGGTACTCGGCATCGTCGAGTTCCATGCGCTTGAACATGTTCTCCGAATAGAAGTTGTAGTGCCCGGACGTTTTCCAAAGATCGCTGCGCGCAATATGCGGAGTGTAGACCAGCGAATATCCGCGTTGAACATACTGGTCGCGCATCCAGTCTTCAAGGGTCTTCCGAATGATGCCGCCTTTAGGATGGAAAAAGATCAGCCCAGGGCCGGCCAGTTCTTGAATGCTAAACAGGTCAAGTTCCTGCCCAAGCTTGCGATGATCGCGCTTTTTCGCCTCTTCCAGGCGGTTAATGTACTCGTCCAGTTCCTTCTTGGTAAAAAAGGCGGTACCGTAAATCCGCTGCAATTGGGGATTCTTCTCGTCGCCTTTCCAGTAAGCTCCCGCGATCGAGAGCAGCTTGAAGGCCTTCAGCTTCTCCGTCGAAGGAACGTGCGGGCCCCGGCAGAAATCAATGAAGTTCGGCCCCAGCGTATATTCCGAGAAAACTTCATCGGCCTTCTCAGCAATTAGCTCACGCTTCATCCAATCGTCCGCGTATTTGGACAAGCCTTCCTGTTTAGGCGTCAGCTTCCGTTCGAACGGCAGATTTCGGGCCTGCAGCTCCAGCATGCGAGCCTCGATCCGTTCGAGATCTTCAGGCGTAAATTTCGTATCCCTTTGGAAATCGTAGTAGAAGCCCGTCGGTGTTGGCGGCCCAATCCCTAGCTGGGTCTCCGGGAAAAGCTCCAGTACCGCGGCGGCGAGCAGATGCGCCGTCGAGTGCCGATATACCTGCAGCGCTTCCGGATTCTTTGTCGTGAGAATCTGCAACTCCGAGTCGGCTTCCAATGGTCGCGTCAGGTCAAACAACTCGCCGTTGACTCGGGCAACGACAGCGTCGGCCGCAAGCCGCGGACTAATGGAGGTAGCAACGTCAATCGGCCGGGTTCCAGCGGGCACGCTCTGACGGCTGCCGTCGGGCAGCGTAATATTCAAACTGCTCATGATTGCGGGTATAACTTCGAGGGTACCAGAGCCATTGAGTTTGGCTTTACAAACAATAACATTCGCCTAAAGCTGTCCAGCAAAAACGGTGGGCACGTATCGCCACCGTTGCCGTCCGACCGGCGAATCGCTACCGGTTCGAAGCCTGTTGGGTTTGGTTCAGGAACTTGCCGGCGGCGCCCGGATGCTGTATTTCAGCCTCCAACACGGTCTTAAGCGCCTGAACGCTGATGGGACCGTTGTATTTTTGGCCGTTTACGAAGAGGGTCGGCGTACCCTCAACACCGGCCTTGTCACCATCCTGCATGTCACGTACTACCGTTTCGTGAATTTCGGTGGAGCTCAAATCCGATTCAAAGCGTTGTACGTCCAGCCCAAGCTGGCTGGCAAAGGCGATCATATTCGTCCGGGAAAGGTGCGTGCTATTTGCAAACAACAGGTCGTGCATCTCCCAGAATTTGTGCTGCTTAAACGCGGCTAGCGCGGCGCTGGCGGCCAGAGGCGCTTGTGGATGCATGTCCAACGGAAACTCCTTGAAGATCAGCTTCACCTGCTTCGGATAAGCTCTGAGAGCCTCTTCGATGGCGGGCGTGGCGACCGCGCAATACGGGCATTGGAAGTCGGAGAATTCCACCAAGGTGATCGGAGCATCTGCCGGTCCTGTCACTGGCGACCCAGCGACCGGAATCGAGATCGGGTCATCGAGAACCTTGCCTGGTTCCGGCGCGTGGCCAAATTGTGAGGCCTTGGCCGCGGCGATAGCCTCTTCGTCGCTCTTACCTTCCTTGATGGCGGTCAACATGACTTGAGCCAAGCTGGCGCTGTAAGAGCATTTTGGATCAACCATGCGGCATTCGGCGAGCTTCATGTCGCAGCCGCAGGTACACCCTTGATCGCGGAGTAGCTTCAGCAACTTCGTTTTCTGCGCCGTAGTGAGTCCCGTCAGATCGACGCCAGGCAGAGACTCGCTGGTCTTCCAGGCCTGTGCCGACAGGGCCTGGGTAAACAAAAATGCCGCCAAGAGCACGGCCATTCCCAGACGGGAGCATGCGCGCAGGTTCATATTTTTATTGTAATCGCGTTCCGAGATCTAAGTAACATCCCCGGTCGCCCGGCGCAGTATACTGAGAGGTTTCGCCCATCCCGTTTTTCATGCCTACAATTCCTGGCCGGCACTTCGTCCGAAACTCCATAACTAAACGGAACCTGCTCTACCAATTGGTCCGGCGCGACTTTCACCAGCGGTTTATCGGCTCGGCGGCAGGGTGGTTGTGGGGATTTATCCAGCCTTTGGTTTTGCTTTTAAGTTGGGTATTCGTATTCCAAATCTGCATGCATGCCAAAGTTCCGCCAGGCGAGGTAACTGACAACTACACTATGTTTCTGGCTTGCGGGTATCTGCCGTTTCTGCTGTTTCAGGAGACGCTGACGCGTTCTGTCTCGAGCATGGTGGATAACTCCAACCTGATTACTAAGACCGTTTTTCCGGCCGAGTTTATCCCAGTCGCCGTGTTTCTTTCAACGTTGGTGCAACATCTTCTAGCTCTGTCGATCGTGCTAGCGGCCGTGGTGCTGATTTTCGGGCACGCCAATCCGTGGATGGCGGCTTTACCGTTCTACATGCTGATGCTGGGGTTGTTCGCGATCGGTATCGCGTGGATCGTCTCCAGTCTTCAAGTCTATTTGCGCGACACGGCCCAGGTACTCACGTTAGTTCTTACTTTCTGGTTTTGGACAACGCCGATATTCATCTCTGAGAAGCAGTATCCGGCTTGGATGCATTGGGTGCTGCGGTTAAATCCACTGGCTTACCTGGTTCGCGCATACCGCGACCGCCTGCTTTCGTCGAGGACGCCTTCGCTGCAAGAGATCGCAATGGTTACGCTCTACTCTTGTTCGGCATTCATCCTTGGCGGCCTGTTCTTCCGGCAGTTGAAGCGCGGCTTCGCGGATGTACTGTAGGCCGGATCGTTAATCCCGGCAGGCAGCGCGGTATTTGCGAAGCAACTCATACATCACAATGGCGCCGGCGCTCGCCACATTGAGGGAATGCTTCAGCCCTAGCATTGGCAGACGCACATGACGGTCGCACCGTTCGAGCAGTCCGGCATCCAACCCGTCTACTTCGTGACCAAAAGCGACACAGACCGGGAATCGCGGCTGCCAGTCAAAAATATCGACAGAACGAAGGCTCGTTTCGATTGCGGCAATCTCGTACCCATTGCTGCGCAAGCGATCCATGGCGGCCCGCGGGTCTTCAATAGATTCCCAGGGCACGCGTTCTTCGGCGCCGAGCGCGGTTTTGGCGATGGCTGACTTCGGAGGACGAGCGGTGATGCCCGACAGCATCAATCGTTCGATGCCCGCTCCATCGGCAGTCCGAAAGAATGCCCCCACGTTGTACATACTGCGCACATTGTGAAGCAGAATCGCGACGGGCAAACGCAACCCGTCATAGAGCGATGCGCCCAAAGTGGCGCGAAAAGGGACGCGGTCCATAAAGGTTAAGAACGCAATTCGGGTTGTTGCGCCGCCTGCATTGCTTCAAGCGCAAGCTTTCCAAACGTTTCCCTTAGCTCCGCGGGCTCGTGGACCACAATGCGGCGCCCAACGCTGAGCAGCATGGCCGCGAACATCTGCAGTTGATCGCGGCCACACCGCAATCTCGTCCCACCTTGGTCCTCTTCCGTAGCAACTCTCCAAGATACAAACGTGCGTTCGGCCTCAGCGATCGGCATGTCGATCCAAACATCTATCTGATAGTCCGACTCTACGAACGGCATCCGCTCTCGTAAGTAGGCTCGCGCGTCGAAATTGATTGGACGTTTGAAGGTCTCAGCGTCGACATCGAGATCAGCAACACGATCGAGACGAAATGTACGAACCGCTTCTCTTGAGAGGCAATGACCAATCAGATACCACCGGCCATCGGTATGAATCACACCGTATGGTTCGATTTGACGCCGCGAATTTGCACCGGCATGGGATCGATATTCAAATGTCACTCGCCGGCACGTACGAATAGCCGATGCTGCCCGGATGAGGAATTCAGCCGATGTGGAGATCACCCAAGGACCGGGTTCGACTGCCACGACGTCCTCAACCGTTTGAATACTCTCGCGGATCGCGTTTGGCAAGACTCGGCCCAATTTAGCCGATGCACCTTCGCTGGCGGGCGCAAACGCGGAAAGTCCAAGTTGCCGTAGAGCTCTCAGTCCTAAAGAAATTGCGAAAGCCTCCTCGTCCGTAAACATCAGTGGCGGGAGACGAAATCCAGGACGCAATCGATAAAACCCTCCCACGCCTCGAACCGATTCAACGGGAATGCTTAGGTCCTGCAAACGGACGATGTAACGCTGCACGGTCCGAACATCCACCTCAAGGCGTTCAGCAAGTTCTGCTCCGCTGACATGCTCGCGAGCCTGCAGAATTTCGAGCACCGTGAGGACTCGCATGATCGGGTCGTACATAGAAATCTGATCGCCCCCACTAAATTACGACACAGATTGTCGGGAATCGTCCTTATTCTTGACCTGAGCCCTAAATGGGGCAAACAGGAGAACCAAAGTGACACCAGAGACGGCAGAAGTGAATGTCTGGACAGCGAACGCCATTTTAAAGAACTGGCAGGGGCACAGAAAGCTGACCCGAAGGACCATTGAAGCTTTCCCCGAGGACAAGCTGTTTGACTTTTCAGTAGGAGGCATGCGTCCCTTTTCGGAAATGGCTTGGGAGTTTATCCGAATGGCAGTCCCGATTGCTGAAGGCGTGGCCACCGGCAAATGGGAGGACTACAAGAATCCGAAGCCGACCACTAAGGCGGAGCTCTTAAAGATATGGGATGAACAAACAACTAAACTGAACGAGGAGTTCGCCAAGATTCCACCGCGCCGCTTCAGTGAAGTAGACAAGGCGTTCGGGCAATGGGAGGCTCCCGGAATCGTGACCATTCAGTATGCAATTGACAATGAGATTCACCATCGCGGGCAAGGATACGTGTACCTGCGAGCACTGGGTATCGAACCGCCGCCATTTTGGGAGCGCGAGTAGTGTGGCATTTCAGGCCTCCGGGGATATTTAAACGAGGTTAGGCCAGCACCGGGTGGAACCTTCTGAGCCGAAGTGTGTTCGCGGCGGCTGGCGAACGTAGATCCCGGATTGCATCGTGCCCAATTTAGAGTGCTCGAAAAAGACGTTTGGTAGAGTGAGCGAGATTAGCCGGGGCGAGATCTGCTGGGGCGGATCTTCCCCGAACCCGGTCAACCGGAGCCTGATACAGGCGGCCGTTGCTTGTTGTACAAACGGACTCTTTTCAATCTCACCTCGAACTTGGAGCGACCGACCGCCGCTCGGAATGTCTTGTTCCCTGCACCCCGCAGCGATGCCGCCACCGACGCACGTAGATGGTATGGTTATTGGTATGGCAGCCGCCAAGATCACCATCACGCTTCAGAACGAGCAAGTCGAAGAAATTCGTGCACTAGTCGCAGCCGGAGAGGCCGCCAGCGTGTCTGGCTTCGTCCAGCATGCCGTTCGTATTGCTCTTCACGACACCGCGGGGTGGAGGGAACTGCTTGGGCAAGCGATACTCGAAACGGGCGGCCCGCTCATGAAAAAGGAGCGGGAGTGGGCCGACAGCCTTCTCTGTGCCCGAACGCAAAAAAGGCGTTTCAGAAAACGGAAGGTTGCATGAACGGCATCACTTTCGATGCGGGTGGTTTGATCGCACTGGACCGAAAAGATCGTCGGGTGCTTACGCTTGTGGCCCGCGCGAATGAGCTTGGGATGCGTATTACAATTCCGGCGACGGCGCTGGCACAGGCAATTCGGAACCCAGCCAGGCAGGTTCTCCTATCTCGGCTGATTCGACAGGTAGGCACTGATCTCATTACGCTCGATGGACCGGACGCTACAAAGGTGGGTCTCATGCTGGCACGAACAGCAACAGCCGATATTGTCGATGCTCACGTCGTCGTGTGTGCCCAGAGAGCGGGACAGGCGGTGATCACCAGCGACGCCGGCGATCTGAGCCGGATCGCTCCTGAACTCAAGTTGGTTGTTATCTGAGACCCGACAAGGTTTGTTGGGTATAATCATGCAATTTCAGCAGGTCGACAGGCCGTTCCCGGCCATAAAATGAGTCTTGACGAGAAAACGTCCATATTCGCAACGCCTACCCCAGCCCTGCCCGCTCCCAGAGTGCGTCCACGCGTTCTATGACCTCTGGCGACATCTCAATCGGGTTGGGCCAGCGGCGGGTGAAACCTTCTGAGGGCCATTTGGTGGTCGCATCCACGCCCATTTTGGAGCCGTAGTTGGGCATTCGGCTGGAATGGTCGAGCGCATCGATCGGGCCCATCACAAACTCGATGTCCCGCTGGGGGTCGATGTTATTCAGTGCCTTCCACGCGACTTCGTGAACGTTCTGGACGTCGATATCCTCATCAACAACCACGATGCATTTGCTGAACATGGCTTGACCAAGGCCCCAAATGGCATGCATCACCTTCCGCGCGTGCCCCGGGTACGATTTCCGCATCGAGACAAGGATCAAGTTATGGAAGACGCCTTCGGCCGGCATGCAGATGTCGCGAACTTCCGGCAATTGCATCCGCATAAGGGGTAGAAAGATCCGCTCAATCGCCTTGCCCATGTAGAAATCTTCCATCGGCGGCGGCCCAACGATGGTCGCGGCGTACATCGGATTCTTGCGTTGGGTGACGCATTCGATGTGGAACACGGGGTAGTCGTCATCGAGCGAGTAAAAGCCCGTGTGATCACCGAATGGGCCCTCGCGGCGCATCTCACCCGGAGTCACGTAGCCCTCTAGCACGATCTCGGAGTTAGCCGGGACCTGAATGTCGCAGGTTTCGCATTTGACCATCTCGACCGCCTTTCCGCGCAGAAAGCCGGAGAACATCATTTCGTCGATTTCCGGTGGTAATGGCAGAATCGCCGAATATAACGTTGCGGGATCGGCGCCGATCGCCACCGCAACCGGCATGCGATCAAGTTTTCCCTCGGCCTTCAGGCGGCGATAATGCTCGGCGCCCTGTTTATGTTTCTGCCAGTGCATGCCCGTGGTCTGGCCGTCGTAAACCTGCATGCGGTACATGCCGCAGTTGCGCTTGCCAGTTATCGGATTGTTGGTGAAGACCATCGGCAGCGTAATAAACCGGCCGCCATCACCGGGCCAGCAATGCAGGACTGGATATTCGTTGAGTGAGAAACCCTTGCGCCGCACGACTTCTTTGCAAGGCCCGCCGGAAACGGTCTTCGGGAACGCCGCATTCAATTCGCCAAGTTTTGGAAGGAGCTTTAGCTTTTCAAGCAGCCCTTCGGGCTTCTGCATCTGCAGATACCCTGTAATCCGTTCGGCGATGTCGTCGATCTTTTCGACGCCCAAGGCCAGTTCCATCCGGCGCATACTCGCGAACGCGTTAATGAGCAGCGGCACGTCCGATCCCTTGGGCTTCTCAAACAACAGCGCTGGGCCGCCGCGCTTCACCGACCGGTCGGCGAATTCGGTAATTTCAAGATAAGGGTCCACTTCAAAGGGAATGCGCTTCAACTCTCCCGCTTTTTCGAGGGCGCGCACGAAGTCGCGCAGATCATTGAAGGCCATGGCTTAATACCTCCTATTATTGATGAGCCCCTTTATGATGGGAGAGAATCATGACAAAACGAACTGCTTTGGTGACCGGTGCAAGCCGGGGCATCGGCAAGGCTTGCATCGAGGCGCTGGCATCTGCCGGACACCGCGTAGTGCTGGCATCGCGATCTTTCGATCAACTGGAAGAGATGTGCGTTGCGTTGCGCTCAACCGGTACTGAGGCATTTGCCGTCTCGATGGATCTGACATCGCAGGAATCTATTGCTGCCGGCATCACAAAGGCTTCGAGAGAATTCGGGCGCATCGATATTCTGGTCAACAATGCCGGCATGACAAAGGATGGACTTGCAATTCGTTTGAAACCGGCCGATTGGGAACTCGTGTTGCAAACGAATTTGAGCGGTGCGTTTTACGCGGTGCAGCAGGTTCTTTCGGGTATGATGCGAGAACGTTGGGGCAGGATTGTGAACATTTCCTCCGTCGTAGGAGAGATGGGGAATGCCGGACAGGCGAACTATGTAGCATCCAAGGCCGGTCTGATCGGCTTGACTAAATCGCTGGCGAGAGAAGTTGGCAGCCGCAACATCACGGTAAATGCAGTTGCGCCGGGGTTCGTTGAAACAGATATGACACACGGTCTTAACGACGCTTTGAAACAGAAGATGATTGAACAAACGCCTCTGGGCCGCATCGGAAAGCCGGAGGAGATTGCGGCGGCAGTCAAATTTCTGGCAAGTGAAGAGGCAAGCTTCATCACGGGTCATGTGTTGGACGTAAACGGCGGCATCTACATGTAGGCGGGCCGCATCGAACCTAAGGAACCCTTTTAAAATGCCACCGTCCACTATAGCTCCGCGCGCGCACCGTGACAGTCCATTCAACATCGGCGTGGTTCAGATGACGTGCTCCACAGATTCAGAAGATAATCTCAACAAGGCGATCGGAAAAATTCGCGACGCTGCGGCCCAAGGCGCGGAAATCGTCTGCCTTCCCGAACTGTTCCGGTCACAATACTTCTGCCGGGAGGAGAACGCCGCCCTGTTCGACTTGGCTGAGTCTATTCCAGGCCCCAGCACGGAAGCGATAAGTGCTGTCGCGAAAGAACTGCAAGTGACCGTTGTGGCTTCGTTATTTGAGAAGCGCGCGCAGGGTCTCTATCACAACACAGCGGCCATTATCGACGCTGATGGCTCGCTAACGGGCATCTACCGCAAGATGCACATTCCCGACGATCCGCTCTACTACGAGAAGTTCTACTTCACGCCGGGCGATCTTGGGTTTAAGAATTTCGAGACGCGCTACTCGCGGATCGGCGTATTGGTCTGTTGGGACCAGTGGTATCCGGAAGGCGCGCGCATCACCAGCCTGCAGGGTGCGAACGTGTTGTTTTATCCGACGGCCATCGGGTGGCATTTGGCCGAGAAGGCCCAATATGGCGAAGCGCAGTTAGACGCCTGGCGCACGATTCAACGCGCGCATGCTATCGCCAACGGAGTCTTTGTGGCGGCGGTGAATCGAACAGGATTTGAAGGGACACCCGAAAGGGGCCTCGAGTTCTGGGGCAACTCGTTTGTCTCCGATCCGTTTGGACGCGTACTCGCGCAGGCGCCGCCTGATCAAGAGAAAGTGCTGGTCGTTAAATGCGATCCCAAAGATATGGACGAAGTGCGAAGGAACTGGCCTTTTCTGCGAGACCGCCGCATTGACGCGTACGCTCCGATCAACGAGCGTTGGCTGGGATAGCATGAGTCTTCATCCCGGATCGCTCGGTTTCCGAATGCCGGCCGAGTGGGAGCGCCATGAGGCAACTTGGCTTGCATGGCCGCATGAGCCAAGCGATTGGCCGGGAAAGTTCGTTCCGATCGCGTGGATTTATGGCGAAATCGTGCGGCATCTTTCGCGAGTGGAAAAGGTTCGCATTCTAGTTAATGACCCTGATGGGGAGCGGAAAGCCCGCGGCGTTCTGAAGAAATGCCATGTCGTGATGGAAGCAGTCCAGTTCTTTCATGTGGAGACGGATCGGAGCTGGACGCGCGATTTTTGCCCCATCTTTGTGCGCCATGAGAATGGCCGCCGCGGAATGTTGAACTGGCATTTCAATGGCTGGGCAAAATACAAGAATTGGCATCACGACGACCAAGTCACTGCTCGGTTGGCTCCCCAACTCGGCTTGCCTCTGTGGACTCCCGAAGTGCATGGACTCCCAGTAGTCTTAGAAGGTGGAAGCATCGACGTGAATGGCGCGGGCACAATTATGACCACTGAAGAGTGCCTGCTCAGCCGCGTGCAGGCGCGGAATCCATCGCTAACTCGTGAAGATATCGAAAAGGTGTTTGCAGATTACTTGGGTGCGATGCGGACTATCTGGCTGCGAAACGGCATCGCGGGTGATGATACACACGGGCACATCGACGATTTAGCGCGGTTCACAGCGGCAGATACAATCGCGATTGCAAGCGAAGAGGACCCGACAGAGGCAAACTATGAGCCGCTCCGGGAAAATTTAGCGCTTTTGCAGGAACGAGGCGATTTGCGTGTTGAAACGCTGCCCATGCCAGAGCCGGTGTTTTTCAATGGCCAGCGGCTGCCCGCGAGCTATGCGAATTTCTACATTGCGAACGAAATCGTGCTGGCGCCAACGTTTAACGACGCGAACGATCGCATAGCTCTGAACAAGCTGGCCGGCCTGTTTCCCGATCGAAAGATTATCGGCATCGCCGCTACTGATCTGGTGCTGGGGCTGGGCACGCTGCACTGCATGACACAGCAGCAACCCGCCGGATAGTATGCTGGCCGCAGTCATCGCAGCGGTTCCCGTCTGCATTTGGTTCTATCTTCTTTTAGGCCGCGGAGGCTTCTGGCGCATCGCCGACAAACTCGCGCCTCCCATGCGAAGCGGCATCCCGGACAGGCGCGTGGTAGCAGTCGTTCCAGCGCGGAATGAAGCGCCGGTGATCGCGGCGACGCTTGCGTCCTTATTCGTTCAGAAGCTTTCTGTCGTTCTGGTCGACGACAACAGCACAGACGATACCGCGGCGGTGGCGCGCCGGGAAGCGGTTCGCTCCGGATGCTCAGACCAGCTGTTCATCATCTCTGGAAGGCCGCTGCCTCCCGGCTGGACCGGCAAACTTTGGGCCATGCACCAGGGCCTGGAACGCGCGGCGGCACTCGCGCCCGATTACGTCCTGCTAACCGATGCCGATATCGTTCATGGGCACGACAGCGTTGCCGAACTGGTTGGAATCGCCGAATCGGGCAGGTATGATCTGGTCTCCTACATGGTGAAACTCGCGTGCGTGAGTTTTGCCGAGAAAGCGCTGATCCCAGCGTTCGTGTTCTTCTTCTTCATGCTTTATCCGCCTGCGTGGATTGCATCACCGAAGTCCAAGGCCGCTGGCGCCGCCGGAGGTTGCATGCTGTTGCGTCCCGAGGCGCTGATGAATGCCGGCGGCCTCGAAGTCATTCGCAGCACCATGATCGACGATTGCGCTCTGGCCCGGATTATCAAACGAAGCGGCGGGCGCATTTGGCTTGGCCTAACAAGGTCCACTCTGAGCAATCGGTACTACGGTGATTTTCGCGAGATCGGGCGAATGATCTCGCGTACAGCCTTTCATCAACTCAAACATTCCTGGCTAATACTTGCAGGAACCGTTGCGGGTCTGGTGGTCACTTATTTACTGCCGGTAATTCTGCTCTTCAGCGGATCCGCCCTTGCTGCGGCGGGTGGTGCGCTCGCCTGGCTCATGATGAGCCTTGCCTATCTGCCGATGGTCCGTTTCTACGGACGTTCGTGGTTATGGGCCTGCGCACTGCCGTTCATCGCTTGCTTCTATTTGGGAGCAACGGTACATTCAGCCATTCAATATTGGCGCGGCCAAGGCGGCGAATGGAAGGGGCGCGCGCAAGACTTACCTACGCGTTGATACTGATTCAAACAACATCATTGCCGGCGAAGCAGAACCTTCAAAACACCACAGCGAGCCGCTTCCGCGAAAGCTTCGGGCGCTTTCGAGAGCGGAAACTCAGCCGAGAGCAGGCTTCTGACATTCACTTTCTTTCCCCGCAATAACGCCAATGCGGGTTCAAATCGGCCGCAGCGCGATCCGATCAGCGTAATTTCGTTGACGATGATCGGCGCCACATCCATCGGCACACTGTTGTGAACCGTCGACTTCATAATCAGGATGCCACGAGGCCGCGTCATACTCACTGCCTCCTGCAAGCCGGCCGCGGAACCGGTCGCATCGATCACAAACGGAAATGCGGCCCGAGGGCGGTCGGTTGCTGCCTCGACCTCAATGCCTGCAGCCAAAGCAATAGCGAGCTTTTTCGGGTGGCGTCCAAAGAGCGTGACCTGCGCCCCATTCGCATGCAGCACTTGCGCAATTAACAAGCCCAGTTTTCCATCGCCCAAAACAGCCACACGCGCCCAATCCGCGATATTTACCTGATCCAGGATTTCGCAAGCGGCAGCGAGCGGTTCGACAAAGACAGCCTCCTCATCCGGTATCTCATCAGGCAAAATATGCAAATTGCGCTCGGGAAGCACCAGGTAATCCGCAAAGGCCCCCGCCTGGTTGACGATCCCAAGGACTGATCGATTCGGGCAGTGCCGGTCGAAACCGATATAGCAAAAATCGCATTCGCCGCACGCGAGGTTTATCTCGCCGACGACCCGTTGACGGGCCAGACACGGCGTCTCGGCCTCGACGACCTCACCGACGAACTCATGGCCGGGCGTACCGCTGAAACCGTAATAGCCGCGCTGGAGTTCAATATCCGTATTGCAGACTCCAGCAACACGCATCCGAATAAGGGCGAAGCCCGGGGGCCGGTCCGGTACAGCAGTTTCTCTGATGGAGACTTGCCCGTGCTCGAGATGTACGCTAACCATGGTCGATCATGTCCCCAATAGTCTACCCGGTGGGAGCGAGCACTGCGATATTGTGTGTGCAAGGAGTTAGCGAATATGACTTTCAACAGGCGGGAATTCGGCCGCGCGCTGGCCGGCGGAGTAGCCTTAGGGACGATTCCCCGTATCGGGCATACACAGGAGCCCGGCCGCAAAGTTGGCTACTGCATCGTCGGGTTAGGACGCATTTCGATGCAGCATTTCATGCCCGCCTGTAAGATGTCGCAGCATTCGCAGGTGACTGCTCTGGTCAGCGGTCACCGTGATAAGGCTGAAAAAATGGCCGCCGAATACAACGTACCTACCGACAGCATTTACAGCTACGAGAATTACGACGAGATCAGAAACAACAAGAATATCGACGCGGTTTACATCGCATTGCCGAACAGCATGCATAGCGAATACACCATTCGAGCCGCAAATGCGTTAAAGCATATCCTTTGCGAAAAGCCGATGGCCACCACGGTGAAGGACTGCCAGGCTATGATCGCCTCCGCCAAAGCCGCTAACCGGAAATTGATGATTGCCTACCGCTGCCAATATGAGCCGGTAAACACGCGCGCCGTACAAATGATTCGCGATGGAAAGATCGGGAAGATAGAAGCTATTGAAAGCGCGAACGGGTTTTATGAAGTTATGGGGGAGTGGCGCCTCGATCGGAAGCTGGCCGGCGGAGGCCCAATGATGGACGTCGGCATCTACTCGCTCAACGCCTGCCGCTACTTGACTGGAGAGGAGCCAACCCGTCTGGAAGGCTATAGTTCCGTAATCGACCACGACGGGCGTTTCGAAACTGTTGAAGAGAACCTTTCGTGGACGATGAAGTTCCCCTCAGGCGCAGTAGCCAGCTGCAACACAACATATGGCGCGAATATGCCCGGCTTCTACCGCGTGCATGGGTCGAAAGGCATAATCCACCTTGAACCGGCATTCGCTTACCAAGGTCTGCATCTGAAAGCAGAAATCAAGGGCGAGTCTCCAATTGACGATCTGAATACCGATAAAGATCCCGCACAGTTTGTCATGGAGGCCGACTACTTTTCCGACTGCGTGTTAAACGACAAGGAACCAAAGAGCAACGGCGAAGAGGGATTGCGCGATATGCAATTGATCGCGAAGGTCTATCAGTCGGCGGGACTCAAGATGGGCTAAAGAACCGGGCGTCGGAAAACTATTTCGCTTCCAGCGTCTTCTCAATGCCGACAGGGGACGGCTCCACATGCACCAGAACATCCGCCACCCATCCTAAAGTCTCCTTGATTTGTATACGTACTCGAGTCGCAATCTCGTGGGATTCGCGGACAGTCATGCCGGGGTCTACCTCCAGGTGCAAATCGACGTGGTATTTTAGCCCAGTCCGCCGCGCAAAACACTTCTCGATACCCATTGCGCCCGGGACGCTCATGGCTACGGAGCGAATTTCGGCCATTCGCGCCACATCCGGCATGGTGTCGACAAGCTGATCGACGGTATACCGAACCATGCGGAAGGCGAGAAGAAAAACGATCACTCCAATAACTAGGCCGCCCACTTTGTCGGCTGCAGCGAAACGTACGGGATTAATCAAGGTGAAGATGACGGCCACGAATGCGACCGAGGTGGAAACCAGGTCGGTGACATCGTGCCAGGCGTCAGCTCTCAACGAGACGCTGGCCATGCGGCGGCCACGCTTGAACTTGATCACCGCGAGCACAACCTTAATCACCACGGCGCCGATGAGCGGATACACGGCGAAGGCCTGAACGGGCATTGGAGAGCTGAGGCCAGAAAAACTACGTACAAAAATTCCAACGGCCGTAAGGAAGAGCAGCCCTCCGACTGCTAGCCCGGCCAGGGTCTCATAACGGCCATGGCCGTAAGGGTGTTCCGCATCAGGCGGCTTACTGGCGAGCCACAATCCGGCGTAGACCATCGCGGAAGAAGCTACATCGGCTAGGGCCTCAACGCCGTCGGACGTGACGGCAGTCGACCCGGCGGCCAAGCCGACCCAAATTTTGGCCGCCGACAGAATGATGCCCGCGATCACGCTGACAAGCGCGATCTCACGACCGGCCCGATCTGCCTGTTGTTCCCGCACGGTCATACGCCTTTGAGGATATCGCGGCGGTGCGGGCCAAGACCGGTAATTATAATCCTACGACTGCGACAACTACGAAGATCCGCCTATCCCTCTGTCAACCTGGGTACATTCGGCGCGATCTCCAGTTACTATAGAAAAGGTCGGAGCCCGTTTCGGCACGGTTGATGGTGTCCCGGTTGATACCCGCCGCCGAACGTGATTTTGAATAACAGCGCTGCGAAACGAATAGGAAAATGATAATGGAAAAGCTTGCGCAAAACATACAGGAAGCGTTTCTTAACAATGCTCGTAAGGAAAAAACGTTCCTTACTATTTACTTAATGAGCGGAGTGAAACTGTCGGGCCGCATTAAGAGTTTTGATAAATACTCAGTCATTCTCGAAACTAATAACCAGGAGCAACTGATCTTCAAGCACGCAATCTCGACTGTAGTCGTCTCGAAGCCGTTTCACACCGGCGCTGCACATTCGAGCGCGGCGGCTGCGCCCGGGTCTCCCGGACCGGCGCCGGATCAGGCGGAGAATGGATCGTAGCGCTTAGCGTTAGCAAGCGCAAACCCAGGTACGAGTTTGCCAGAGCCACAGGGACAAACACACCTCGAACGAACTATTGTTGTTGGGTTAGACATATCCAGTCGCAGTCGCGCGCCGGGAGGAGCGATCGCTACCCAGACGGATGCGGCCGAATCGTTAGCGGAGCTGTCGACACTAGCCGAGAGCGCGGGCGCGCTGGTTGTGGACCGGATGTTGCAGACGAGGCCGAACATCGACGCCGCCACGCTGGTAGGATCGGGCAAGGTTGCTGAAGTAGAGCAGCGCGTTGAAGCCGAAGAGATCGATACGGTTGTCTTCGACCGCGAACTCTCACCGACTCAGCTGCGCAATCTCGAACGCCGCATCAATGCCAAGGTCATCGACCGGACTCAGCTGATCCTGGACATTTTCGCCCGCCGCGCGAGGACGCGGGAAGGACAACTGCAAGTCGAACTGGCGCAGCTTAATTATCTGCTTCCCCGCCTGTCGGGACGCGGGGTGCAGATGTCGCGGCTCGGCGGCGGCATCGGCACCCGCGGGCCTGGCGAAACGCAGTTAGAAACCGACCGGCGGCGAATCGGAAAGCGCATCGCCAAATTGAAGTCCGATATCGACCGGGTTCGCGCCACGCGCGGCGTTCAGCGCTCGCAGCGCCAGGCTGTGCCGCTTTCAACAATCAGTCTGGTCGGCTATACCAACGCTGGAAAATCGACGCTGTTCAATCGCTTGACAGGGGCGGGCGTACTGGCTGATGCGCGTATGTTCGCCACTCTCGATCCCACCGTGCGCCAGATCCGGCTTCCTTCTGGCCGCCGCGTCCTCCTGAGCGATACAGTCGGGTTCATTCGCAACCTGCCGACAACTCTGGTAGACGCTTTTCGCGCCACGCTCGAAGAAGTCACCGCGGCCGTATTGCTTCTCCACATAGTGGACCTGACCTCGCCCACCGCTTCCGAGCAGACGGCACATGTGATGAAGGTGCTGGGCGAGATCGGCGCCGAAAGCACAACGGAGATTCTGGTCCTGAACAAGGCCGACCGGTTGCCGGCCGAGGAGCGGGATCATGATCTGCCTACCCTGACGCATCGTCTCCTGGGCGAGACCGCGCGCCAGAACGACACCGAAGCAGCTCTGGTCTCGGCGCAATCGGGAGATGGTATTCCCAGGCTCCTCGAACTGATCGACAAGCGCCTGATGCAGGACCCGGTGGTGCGAGCGCGTTTTCAGTTCCCTCTGGGCGAAGGCCGGGCCTTGCACCTGCTGCACGACCGGGCCGCCGTCCTGTCGCAGACCTACTTCGATACGTACTGCGAGGTGGTGGCCGATGCACCGCAATCGATCCGCGACCGGCTGGCAGAGTTTGTGACCGAGGATTCCGCCTGAGTTGGTATTCGCTTGCCACAATCTCGCGCCAATCTCGCTTCGCTGGTCAATGACTTTTCACGCCACGGCAGCCAGATCGCCGTGGTCGCCCAACGAGCTAACCGAAACGAGGAGACCACCTACGGCCAACTCGCAACACTCGCCCGGCGATTTGCGGCGGAACTGGTCAGCCGGCGTATCTTCAAAGGCGAACGCGTTCTCATCTGGGGCGAGAATAGGCCAGAGTGGATCGGCGCTTTTTTCGGATGCGTCTTGCGTGGCGTTCTTCCGGTACCAATTGACGTAGCCAGCGCGGTCGAGTTCGTGCGCCAGGTGGAGCGTGACGTTTCTCCGAGACTGATCGCTGCGGACGCTTCGAAAATCGAACTGCTCGCCTCGGCGGCGCCCACGATAGATCTGGGTCGCCTGGCCGATATCTTGCCATTTGAAGGCGCAGCCCCGGCAGATCTGTCCGAAGACGATGCCTTGCAGATCGTGTTCACGTCCGGAACGACCGGCCAGCCAAAGGGCGTCGTACACACTCATCGGAACGTTCTTGCCAGTCTGCGGCCCATCGAATCGGAGTTGGCCAAATATCTGCGCTACGAGCGCTTCTTCCATCCCATCCGTTTCCTGCACACGCTGCCTTTGAGCCATGTCTTTGGCCAGTTCATGGGATTGTGGATACCGGCGTTGCTCGCCGCCGAAGTCCACTACGAATCGCGCTTGGCAGCGGCCGATATTTTGCGCCGCATCAAGCGGGAGCGCATTTCCGTGCTGATCGCGGTGCCTCGTTTGCTCGACCTGCTGCGGCGCGAGTTGAATGTGCATTTCCCGGGACTGGAAACTCGAATTGACGCGTCGACCGGCTGGAGCGCGCTCAAGCGATGGTGGAAATTTCTCGATGTCCATCGGGCTTTTGGGTTGAAATTCTGGGCTTTCGTATGTGGCGGCGCTTCCCTGCCCCCGGCGAGTGAACGTTTCTGGAATGCGCTCGGGTTGCCGGTCATACAAGGCTACGGTATGACGGAAACCACTGCTTTGGTCAGCCTGAATCACCCCTTTCATGCGGCACAAGGGAGTGTAGGCAAAGTGCTTCCCGGCCGTGAAGTGCGTATCGCCGAAGACGGTGAGGTGCTGGTCCGCGGAGAAACGATCTCGAATCTGACGTGGCAAAACGGATCGCTGCGGCGGCAGGAATCGGACTGGCTGGCAACGGGCGATTTAGCCGAATTCGATGAAGAGGGCAACCTGCGCTTTCGCGGGCGCAAAAAGGACGTCATCGTAACAGCCGCGGGCCTGAACATCCATCCCGAAGACCTGGAAAGCGCCCTCAAGCGGCAACCAGGTTTAAAGGACGCCACTGTGTTCGAACTCCAGACCGACAATGGACCCACGCCGATGGCGGCCCTGATATTAGATCCTGGCGCGGATGGCGCGACCATCGTTGATGCCGCAAATCGCGAACTCGCGGTGTTCCAGCAAATAAGCCGTTGGGTTCGATGGCCTGAATCCGATTTTCCGCGCACCTCTACCGGCAAAGTGCTGCGGCGGGAAGTGGCACGCGTGGTTCAAAGCGGCGGAATCGCAGAAGGCGCCGGAGACGAACTGAATCTCGATAGCCTCGGGCGCGTGGAACTGCAGTCGCGCCTCGAACAGCAATACGGCGTTACGCTGGACGACACCGCCGTGGCCAACGTCCGCACCGAACAGGACGTCCACGCCCTGATATCAGCTCAAGAAGGCCACACGGCCCCAGAGCACGATCCCCACATCTACCCGCGCTGGCCCTGGAGCGCTCCCATGGCCGCGATTCGATCGGCATTTCTAGAAGTCATTGCCATGCCTCTGGTGCGGTTCCTCGCCAAGCCCGCGGTGCGCAACCAAGTGCACGAATTTCCGAAGACGCCGCTGTTCATCGTGGCGAACCATGTGACATCCTACGACGTGCCGTTCCTGCTGTACGCTCTGCCCCGACACGTTCGGCGGCGCGTGGCGGTAGCGATGTCGGGTGAAATGATCCTTGATTGGCGGCGAGCCCGCAATCAAGGCAACTGGCTCCTGAACCTCTTTGGCCCCATTGAATATTGGCTGGTGACGGGCCTCTTCAACATCTTCCCGCTGCCGCAATACAGCGGCTTCCGGCGCAGTTTCGCGCATGCCGAGGAGGCTGTGAAACGTGGTTACAGCGTTGTTGTGTTCCCCGAGGGCCGCCGGTCCGATGACGGCTCACCGCAACCGTTCAAGCAAGGTGCGGGGCTTTTGTGGGAGCAATTGGGCACGCCCGCTCTTGCAATGCGCCTCGAAGGCCTGGGTCAATTAAAAGCCCAAGGCGGGCGCTGGTTCCGTTCAGGGCGCATTTCCGTTGCGGCGCGCGCGCTTCTACCTTTAGACCAAAGCGAATCGCCCAGGGACCTTACCGAAAGGCTGCGCGCCGCGGTCTTGGATTAAAGCCCGCCTTCAAGGAACGTTAACCGTGAATTCCCCAGGAGTAATGAATTGAATCACTCCACCCCAAGTGCAAAGCAATTTCGAGACATTATCCAGCGTGGTTACTGGGCCTAAATTCACGGTGATCCCTCCCGGCACCCACGGAGCGGGCGTAACCGGAACACAAGGCATCGGCGTCAGCACGCCTAACGCAGCTGTGGTTGCGGCTGCTACTTCCGGATTGCTCGGCGTGGTGCACATCCCGAAAGGCAGGATGTTTACCAGTGGTACGTGATCCATGATATTGGCATCCGGCATATCGTTGGTGAACGTTCGGTTAATTGGCAGTACTACCAAATCGCTGGGGGCCATGCCAAAGCTACACATCATCTGCGCGCCCATACAGACTTGAAGAGGCATAAATTTGCTCCTTAGCCGGAACTCGGGGTTCCTGGAACTACGTTCGATGATATCGCGAGCCACGCCTGGAGAGAAGCATTTATTGACGCGCGCCGATGCGGTGGCGGCTACGGCGCCGGCGGACCGGAGCTCGGCGCTATCGAAACGCCGTTGGGATAACGCAGGGCTCTCCACCAACCCACCCCGCGTCGCCAATCGAAGCCATATTCCAGCTTGAGTGAACTGGTGATAAAGCTGTAGTGATTCGTTAGCACCTGCTGATTCGGAACAACCTTGTTCTGAAACAGAAAAGTCTCGACTTGAGGCGCGAACGTGAGATTGCCGAAAAGCGGAACTTTCAGCGCGACTGTCAGGTCTTCGTAGTAGCGGGTATTGAAGCCGCTGTCGTTTGCCCGCCGATCGAAGACTTCGCCGTAACTGTCGACCGTGAGCTGTAACTTCGACCGGTATAGCGGCGCGGCGGTGTGGAAGTCCATAAACCAGCCCGCTATCCGCTGATTTTCGAGATTCGGGAGCACCTTGCTGCCGCTTGTGAAGAAGGGATCGGAGGCGACGCATCCCCCCAGCGACATATTGCCCGAGGCCGAGCAGGAAAAGGGCTGTGCGCGCCCGGGATCCTGAAGCGTATAGCCGAACGGAATGCCGAGGTTTTCGCCGTATTCGCGCCCGGCTTCGAACCAACTCACTTTGTTCTGCAAACGTGCGCCCAACCGGGTCATCACGAGAAAGTTCTTCCCCAGTTTGAACGTGGTCAGACTGGTTGCGCCCGGCACACAACCGCTCCCGGAGCAAGACACCGGTACCGCGAGCTGTTGAAAAGGATTGGACACCTGCGTGGACAGGTTTTCCGAAACCAGAGCGTGGATGGGCAGAGTGTGAAAGAGCGGTTTCGAGATGACTCCGAATTCTGCACGCACGATGTTGTTGTTCAACGTGAGCTGGTAGGGTCCGAAATCGCCGTTACCCGACACTGCAGCTTCGCGCACGGCAGCGCGCGTATACCGCTCTTCCCCGGAAGCAAAGAAGTCGACAAGGCGGGGGAACGCGTAGCCGCCGCGCACGCGGGTCCAAAGGCCAAGTTGGGAAGATTCGGGCGTTGATAGTTGCGAGAACGAATTGATGCCGGAAAAATTCGCCGGCACAGTCTGGTCCGCCCCCCGGATGAACGTCAAATCGTATTCGAGAGACATGTTCTGGAGCGTCAACCACCACAAGCCCCGGTTTTCTACCACATTTTGCGGCGCATTGCTGGGCTTTTCAAAGAGGGTGGGCAGAGGTTGGGTACGAAGCGGGTGACTGACCCATTGCCGCAGCTGGGTAAGCGCCGTGAGGCCCGGACTGGTATCGAATGGAGTAATCCGGATTGCGTCGAAATATTGGGCCGATTGTATTTCCTCGGCTTGGCAGCCGTTTGTTGTCGGGTCCGGAGGAAGGCGAAGGCACGCTAAGCCAGTCAGACGGTTCAAACCCCTTAGCGACGTCAGGTGCACTCGGGGCGGAACAGCCTCCGAAGCGAACTCCGGATACCCGGTATTCCCAAATGCAAGATAGTCGGTCATGGCAACGCCATAGATCTTTTGGTCGTCCATGGGTTCTCCGCGGATGAGGATATCTTTCGATACGGGATCTTGCGTCAAGCCGAGCGTGCTGAGCCCGCGCCCCTTCTCGACTTCGAGAGAAAGGTCGTCTTTGTCCTGCTGATCAAATGCCGCGGATTCTTGAAGCACTTTCTTTAGCGTCGAACCTTTAACCGGCAGACAGAAGACGAAATCCTGGTTCCACAACACCTCGTCCAGCAGCTGTTGCGTTGTGTAAGATCTGTCGCGCGGCCAGAATGCGATGGCCCTGTCAAACCCAGTGAAGATATCCCGATGCTGCAGCAGAGCGATATCGGAGCCGCAGAATTTCTCCATCGTGAGCAGAGCCAAATTCTCATAACTTTGAGCTGGTCCCGCGGTTTGCGGCGTTCCCGTAGCGGCCGCGGCTCGAGTAGCGAGCATGCGCGGATGTAGGGTCTCGAAAGCGGATGGAGCGGGAACCGGTGGATCGCGCACGGTGTTCGTTAGGGCTTGATCTATAGCATCGCCGTCTGCCACTTCGGAGTAGAAGTCGGCGCGGCGGAGATTGATGCTGAGCGGATCGTCAGTGCTGTGGTATGCGAACCCAGGCGCGAGCACAAATGCTGAACGGTTCGAATCCCGCGAACTATGAGGGCCGCCGATCGTCCGCCTGGTCGACTCATTCCCGGTGGCATGCTCCGGATCTGCTTGCGCGATGACGAGATCAATGCCATCCAGTTTTGTGGCCATTTGCGATGCCTTGTAATAAGGCATTTGCGCCAGCAGGATTTTATGCGCGGCGCGGCAGCGTGGGTCCAGGTCACAAGCCGCAATCTGCTGGCGGACGGCCTCGACGGGGTCAGTAATCTCTATGGTTGTATCGAACTTCGGGTCTTCGTTCATCCAGGTGCCATCCAGTTCGCCGATGTAGCTGGCAAGGCTGGGATCAAGCACGCCGAAAACGGCCACGGATTGTGACGAAAGATAATAAGGGGCTGGCGTCGAAGTTCCGGAATCCGGACGGTATTGAAAGAACGGATACTGAACACTGAACAGTTCGCAGTGCGTAATCGGCGCGGCGGCGTTCGGTTGCACTACGCAAAGGGCATGATTGTCGCCCGGATCCAGGAAGAAGTAGCCGGACAGAAAACTCCCGGACGGATGCTGTGGTTTTTCAAATCGGAAGTGATTAGGCGCATCAACCGGGGCGTGAAGTTGGAGGCAGTTGCCTCGGCCCGCGCTGGGCAAGTCGAATTGCCGTGGGTTCTGGTGACTGGCAAGACAATCGAAAACTTCAAAATTCTTGATCTTGCTCTCAATCGTAACGTCCGGAAGCCAGGGCATCACAGTGGAAGGGAGATGCACCTGTACGCCGGCATCGGGCTTCAATGCGGCTTGGATGGCGGCAGGCAAGGCACTCGAAGGTATAACGGGAGCGGGATTATGGGGTTTGGTCGATATGAGAAGGTTGGCCGCGAGCATCTGCACGGGTCTATATTGCCCGGCGGCCGGTTCCGCTAGAAAACGAGCGAGCTGGCGCAGCCGCTCCGGTCCAAAATTGAAGTCCTGCTGTCCTGGAACGGCGGCATTGAACCCAATCAGCCGAAGGAAACAGCCCACGTTATCGGAAGGCACAGCTCCCTGCGCGCTTGACAACTCCCGCAACGAGGCTGGTGAAAGCGCCGCATCCTGATGCCAACCGTTGCCCGCCGGATCTGGTGTGAAAAGATCCTTGCTCACGAGTTCACCCGCATGCGGCGTGCCGGTCTCTCTATTGCGAATAGCCCGCGCGAGAAGCTCTGGCGCGAAATTGTCACCCATGGCGACTAGAATCGGCATGCCTGACCGGCCGAGATCTCCAACGGACGCGCGAAATTGCGCAACCTCAGCGGGAACTGGCACGGTCGCCGGATCGGGGCATCCCTTTTCGTCCGATGCCTGCTCACTCGGATATCGGAAATACCCAAACAGGCGCCCTGTGTAGATAATCGAATAATCAGGTTTTGTGCTTGCGGAAAATCCTACATCAAGGGACTGCGCCGGCGCAAGGGTTGGTAACAAAGCAAGAGTGCATGCGGCAGAGATGCCGAGGGCCAGAATCTTCATCGGAACAGCTTTAAACGTGCCGGATATCAAGGTAAGGCAGGTAAGGAAAAGAAGAAAGTAGCGCCTTTAGCCGGATGGCCTTCGGCCCAGATCTTGCCTCCATGGCGCTGAACGATGGCTCTGCAAATCGCCAGGCCGATGCCGGTGCCAGCCACGCTGTTGCCGGGAGTGCGTTTGAACAGGTTGAAAATCTCGTCGGTATAGTCCGGATCAAACCCTTGACCGTTATCGCCGACCGAGAGAACCCACATATCGCCCTGCCGCATGGCGCGGATTTCGACTCTCACCGGCGTGTCGGGCTTTCGGTATTTTAGAGCGTTGCTGAGCAGGTTTTGCAAGACCCGGGAGATTTGCGGCGGATCCCCATACACCGCGGGCAACGGATCATGCGTGATGTGCGCGCCTGCTTCCGCAATCTGGAGATCCAGAGCAGCTAGCTCGTCGAACAAAGCCGCTTCCAGATCGACCTCTTGATCGAGACTTCCACGCTCCCCTGTCGCCCGCGAATACGCAAGGATATCTGTAATCAACCGGCTCATACGCTGAGCGCCTTCAAGCGTGAAGTCCAGAAACTTTTGAGCGTCGGCGTCCAGTTCTTCACCCAAGTGGCGTTGCAGAAGTTGTGAGAACATGACGATGTTGCGCAATGGCTCTTGCAGGTCGTGAGCGACCATCGAAGCAAAGTGATCCAGTTCGTCGTTGGCCTTGCGCAGAGCGTCTTCCGCGAATTTGCGTTCAGTAATGTCGGTTCCCGTGCCGAACCAAAGCATCACATTGCCAGCGGCGTCCCGCAGAGGAATGGCCCGGTCCAGGAACCATCGGTAGCGGCCGCCTGCACCGCGCAAAGGAAAGGTATCGTCCCAAACTTCGCCGCTCGCAATGCATCGCCTGAAATGTTCGTCGACTCGCTGAGCGTGATCCGGATCGACCAACTTGAGCCAGCCCCACCCCTTCACTTCCTGAAGAACCGAGCTGGTGTATTGGAACCAGCGCTCATTGAACCAGAATCGCGACCCCTGCGCATCGGCCATCCAGGCCAACTGAGGAATCGCATTCGCCACCATTCGGAATTGTTCTTCGCGCTGAGCGATCTCGCGATTGGCTTCTATCAGGGCTGATTCAGCGTGTTTGCGATCCGTTATGTCGCGGGCGATCCCGATCAGCCCCACAATCCGGCCATTCGCATCGCGCAAAGCGGATTTAGTCGCGAGATAGACACGCTCCTGCCCATCGTCGGCAATCCGTTCCTCGACCACTTCAGTCTCACCGGTTGCCAGCACCCGCTTATCCACAGCCACAATCGGCTCTGCGTAGCGCGGCGCTAGCAGATCGAAATCGCGCAGGCCTACGAACGCATTTCGGGATAGATGGAACAAACGCGCGTTCGCGGAGTTAGACACGATAAATCGCCCGTCCAGATCCTTGACGAAAATCGGATCTGGCGTGCCTTCGAGGATTGCCTCAAGTAAGTCTGCATGAGGACCCAATGGCCATTCAGCACATTTGCCGACCGATTGTTCAGAAGAGGTGTGATCGTTCTGAATAGTATTCGGGCTCATACCTCGCCTGCGATCCTTCCATCATATCTGGCACTCCGCCGGCCCCAACGATATCTGGACAGTTAAACCCAGAGCAGCCCTAGTAGTAACGTTACTTGAGTACACGCGCGCGTTTCAATTAAAATCTGAGAGAACAAGTAGTACTACTTGACTTCTTCGATAGAGTCGCGTGCTACGATCCATACCTAATCACGGCAGAGAAACTGATTGGAGCGGCGCATCGGCGCCACTGCCCAATCTGTTAAATGCGCTACGGACAAACGCGCATCCAATTGAACTCTCAGGCCGCCCGCTTTGGCCTGCTCTGGCCGCAATTGCCTTTGATTGGGCAATTATCGCCCTGGCGATCGCTGCGATGCGAATGGTCCCGTGGTGGGCGCATTCTGTGTTCTTGTTGATTGTGGCATCGCGGCAGCATGCCCTCCTCGTCCTGATGCACGATGCCAGCCACTTCCTGCTTTGCAAAAATAAACGCTTAAATGAGATCCTGAGCGATTTCTTCTGCGCTTTTCCCTTTGGATTGGCCACACGAGATTATCGCGTAAACCACTTGGCACACCACGAACATCTGAATACTCCGCGTGATCCGGATCTGGTCCGCAAAGTTGGTCCCGAGGGTGAGCCCAGCGAGTGGTTGTTCCCGTTGCCAATCCACCGCCTGGCGCTGCTTCTGTTCCAGGACATTATGGGGAAAGGTCTCCTCTATATGGTCAAGAACTTGCGCAAGCTCTCTCAAAAAGCGAAAAACGCTCCGAGAGTACGCGCCGAGTACCCTTGGCCCAAATCGGTGCGACTCACATACATGATTCTCTTGGCGGGTCTGCTGGCGCTTAGTGGTCACGCCGGGTTCATTCTCTACGCATGGTTAGTCCCGCTGATACTGATTCTCCCGGCAGTCTTGCGTTTGCGAAGCGTGGCAGAACACTTTGCCTTACCGAAGAATCACGTACTGAACCAGTCTCGCTCCTTTAACGCGAGCTGGTGGGAAGCTTTTCTGCTAGCTCCGCATCACGTTGGGATGCATCTGGACCATCACCTGTTCCCCTACGTGCCCTGGTACCGATTGCCCGAATTGCATCGGCGGCTGCTTGCAACGGAAGAGTACAGAGCCCACGCCCACGTAAACGAGGGTTACATCGTAGGAGAAAACTCAGTAATGGCCGACGTGGCGACAATAGTGGACGACCCGCGCAGAAACCTGTAACGTGGCTATTAATGCCCAACCCCTCTAAAAGGTAAAATTGGCCGCGCAGCGTTTAACCGCGTAGCGGACAAAAGCTGCTCTTGCCGTGCACGAGACACCCGGATATTGGACACAATGTTTAGGCTAAAGCGGGCTCATTGAGGGCAAATTTGAGAAATGACCGAGGACCACGCTCAGTACTGATCAATTCGAATCCGAGCTTTTTCAGGATGTGAATGGACGCGTCATTGCCTTCCTGAACGGTGGCAACTATGCGCGAGAGTTTTAGCTCTTCCCAGCCGAATTGAACAAACGCAACTGCGGCCTCGGTTGCAAATCCTTGTCCCCAGAACTCACGTGCAATGTAAAAGGATAGTGCAGCCTCGCCGACGGTGATGCGTCCGCCGGAGTGAACATGTGGGTACAGCCCCGAGCGGCCTATATACGGTCCGTCTGGCTTTAGTACCGTGGCCCAAACACCCAGCCGGTCTGAAGTCCTCCTAAGAGGTCCATCCCGAAACTTGCGTTCGGCGTCATCACGAAAACGTGGATATCCGCCAACGTAGCGCCGGACATCCGCGTCCATCTCCATAGCGCAATATTGGTCCAGATCAATCAATGAATGTTGCCGAAACAGAAGTCGCTTCGATTCCAGAATGTTCATTTTATTCCGGCCATTTACGCGCGGTCGCGCCTGACGATATCCATAACTGTGTTCTTGCTCAAACCGAGCCGATGGCTTACTTCCCGATACGACTGGCCTTCGGCGACGAGCTTTAAGACTTTGGGAGCCTAACGGTCGGCTTTGACGCGCTGACCCGGGCGCCGGCCGAACACGACACCACGCTTGCGAGCAGCCGCTATACCCGAACGGACCCGCTCGCGCAGTAGATCCCGCTCAAACTCCGCCAGCGCCGCCATCAGAGAGGCGATTAATTTGCCCTGCGCGCTACGCAGATCGAACTGCAAGCCGGTGTGAGCGACCAGGGAGACGCCCCAAGCTTGAAGATCCTGCAGCGTGTGGAACAAATCGAGCATCGAGCGGCCCCAGCGGGTAAGTTCGGTAACGAGAATCACGTCGACCTTGCGGGCCTGCGCCAATGCAAGGACATTCTTACGTTCGGCGCACTCATCCTTAGCACCGGAGGCGGTTTCCTTCCAAACCCCTACAACTTTATAGCCCGCCTTCTTGGCGAAGGCGCGTAGATCCCGTTCCTGGCGGGAGCAGGTCTGGTCGGCGGTCGATACCCGGCAATAAAGCGCTGCAGACTGTCCCAATTGA
>DATBEF010000183.1:0-25154 GCA_036269625.1 Bryobacteraceae bacterium
CTTGCGCTGCTTTCGGAGAACGGATTCGAGCAGGGGATGACGTGCTTCGCGGAGGACGAGACGTCGCGGGAGCGTGCTGAAGCGGGGAACAACCGCATTGTAGTCGGCGGCGAACCCGGCTTTGGCGAAGAGACAATCGAATTGGGCGAGAGTTTCGGCGGTAGCTGAGATCTCCTCGCTATGCTGGCGCAAAACGTCTGTGATCTCAGCGAGAATGCGCTCGATTTCCCGGATTTCGTCCTCGCGCAAACGCACGAGTTGGTTGTTCAGGCCGATGGTCTCGAGCGGTTCCACAAACAGCGTGCGGCCGGTGCCGCTGGACCCGTGGATGACGCCGTCGACTCGGCCTTTCTGCCCAGCCACGATGGGTACGACATAGCGATCGTCACGGATGGTGACAAATTCTTCCTGGAGCATTCCATCGTTGCGATGAGCCCGGAGAAATTTTTCAAGCGATTCATTGATATGGCGCTGCTGGCGCTCAATATCGCGACGAATACGGCCAAGAGCAACGCTGGCCTCATCGGAAAGCGAGCCATCGGGGAGAAATGCTCGCTGATATCGACGCGCTAGTTCGCGGAGATCGGCTAGTTGGTGGGCCCTGCGCGCCAAACGCGGAAATCGTTCAGAAACGGCGAGCAGCAAGCCCCGATACTCGCCCGCGAGGTGAAGAGTATGGAAGAGATCGAGAATGGCCGGCCCGTCGAGCGATGCACCTTCAACTCGTAAGAGCTGAACGGGCGTTGAGATATCACGGAGTTGATCAAAACGAAGACGGATCGCAGCGCCGCGGCCGGTCTGCTGAGGAGAAGAGATTTCACGGAGATAACCAATAGCCTCACCGGCTTCGGCCAGATCGGCTTCGAGTTTGAAGCGCTCGCTGTGCGGTTCGAGTGCGAAGACGAGTTCGCGGCCGGCTGCGCTTCCAGCGTAGGAGGCGACCAAATCGAGGAGTTCGTCGAATTGGAGAATTTCGCTACTACTGAAAGACATAGGAGAGGGCCCTTACGGGCGCATGATGATCGTTTGCGTCACGGCGTTTTGAAAGCAGGTGCGGATCACCTCGCGTGTCCCTGCCGTTACGACCAGGGTATCTAATGATGAGAGATCGAACCAGGCGACTGACCGGGAGTCGTCGCCAGGGCGCAGATCGCCGCCCTGGATAGAACAATAGAAATCGATCAAAACGTAGTGATATTCGCACTGTCCTGCCGGGTCGGGCATGATGCGTTCAAAAACCAGGGCCAAGGATGTGACGGATACTTCGAGACCGGTCTCTTCGAAAACTTCGCGAACGATCGCGTCTTCCAGGCGCTCGCCCGATTCAACGCCGCCGCCGGGCAGAGACCACTCGCCGATAAGCGGAGCGCGGCCGCGTTCGACCAGCAACACACGTCCCTGATCGAAGATGAGTGCCCCAACGCCGAGCACTGGGCGAACGGGATAGCGGCGGCTATCGCTGGTGTTCACTTCACGGCCGCAAGAACTTCCTCGGCGTGACCATCCACCTTGACTTTCGGAAACACCTTTTTGATATGGCCATCGGGCCCGATCACAAAAGTGGTGCGTTCGATGCCCATATACTTCTTGCCGTACATGCTCTTTTCCTTCCAGACGTCGTAGGCTTCAGCCGCTTTGTGATCCACGTCTGCGAGGAGAGTGAACGGCAGGTCGAACTTGTCCTTAAATTTGGCTTGCGCTTTAGACGGATCGGGCGAGACGCCGACTATCACGGTGTTCGCCGCCTTGAATTTGGAAGAAGTATCGCGGAACTCGCAGGATTCTTTCGTGCAGCCAGGCGTGTCGGCCTTCGGATAGAAGTAAAGAACAACATTCTTCCCGGTAAGGGTTGAAAGTTTAAAATGTTCGCCCGAATCGGTATCGAGGCTGATTTCGGGCGCTTTATCGCCCGGTTTGAGCAGAGTTTCCGTTTCTTCCGTGGTCTTGGCCATATAGCTAACAGGATGACGCGCATAGGAAAACGCTGCAAGTTTTGGGTGCGGCGGGCACTATCTCATTTCTGGCGGGAGTTTCGGGGTGACTGGGCAATCTTCCAACCAGCGGCTGTTGAGTCTGGTCGTTAGAGGGAGAACCGGGGCAATCTAAATGCCCCGGCATCCGATACCACTCCCGACTAGGAGGTGGTTGTAATGACCATCCGAATAAGGGTCGTACTGCTTCTACTGGGTACGGCTGAGATTTACTTCCGGTGGAAACCCCGGAAGTAAGTCTCAAAGGAGGTCGGTGTCGCCCACCGATCTCCTCCTTATTCAGTATAGGCAAGCGTTCTGATTTAGAAAATACCCCTAAGAGGGGAACATGGTCCGGCGTAACGCATCACCGCCGTCGACTAGCCACTTATATATGTCGGATAAAGTGCGGTGGGCGTCGCATTCAGGTTTCCAACCGCGGACCGAAGACACGCGAGAGTGGTCAGTGATGTAGATGCGGACGTCGGCAGGGCGGTTTTCTGGGACTGAGCCCATGGGGATCTGCTTGCCTGTGATTTCCTGGCACAGTTTGGTGGTTTCGAGGAGCGAAAGCGAGTTGGCCATGCCACCGCCGGCATTGAACCGCTGCCCTTTATATGCGTCGAAATGTTCGATCTGGTCGAGCAGCAGTGAACAGAAGTCCCGAATGTGCAGGAAGTCCCGCACCTGCTTGCCAGTGCCCCCGAAACCGATGTAGCCGAGCTTCCGTTGATAGGCGTGCGCGGCGACCCAGAGCGCGATTACGCCCTGGTCCGATTTGGCCATTTGACCCGGTCCGGTGAGCAGGCCGAAGCGATCGATGATGAAGCTGAAGCCGTAGGCGTCAGCGTACTCCTCAACCAACAACTCGGCAGCGAGCTTCGTAGTCCCGTAGAGGGAACGGGCGCCTTCGAGCGGAAACGCTTCGGAGATGCCGGCGGCTGTAAGGCCGGGGAGCTCCTGGGAAAAGGTGTAGCGAGTGTCAGTCTCCCGAAAAGGCAATCCGTTTAATTTGCCGTATGGATAGACTCGGCTGGTCGAGATGAAGATCATGTCGGCTTTCGTCAGCCGGGCCAACTCCAGGCAGTGGTAGGCACCGGTGAGGTTGGTCTCCATGAGGAACTCCGGAGAACCGCCATATCCGGCTTGAGCGCTGGGTTCCGCTGAGCACTCGATGATCAGATCGGGATTCAGCGAGGCGGCCGTCAGGTCACTTCGAACGCGAACATCTCCTTGTTCGAACCGAACGCCGGCAGCAGCCAGTTTGGGCAGGTTCAACTCCGACCCGCGCCGATGAAGACTATCCAAGGCAGTGACTTCAATATCAGGAAAACGTTCTCGAATAGCCAGGCACAAATTAGTGCCGACGAACCCTGAGCCTCCTGTGACCAGGATCCGCTTATGCATGTACGGCGGGTTCGCTGGCAGGGGCCGGTTCGGCTACTGGAGCGACTGTCTTGCGGTGGTAATCGCCGCGCGCGAGCGTCTTTTCGAGCCAGAGATATAAAACGATGAACAGGTATCGGCTGCCCATTTCCTTAATTTTGAGCTTGGATTCGCCGGCCTTCCGGTTTTGCCAGGAGATCGGGACAACGGCGTAATTATAGCCGCGTACGATGGCCTTGAGCGGCATCTCGACGGTGAGGTTGAAATGAGGCGAGATCAGGGGTTGCATGGCGTCGAGGACGTATCGCCGATACATTTTAAAGGCGTTGGTTGTGTCGTTATATCGGTAACGAAATAGCGTGCGGACAAAATAGTTGGCGAGACGATTGATCCAGAGTTTGTGTTTGGGGTAATCGATGATACGGCTTCCGGCGATAAATCGCGATCCGAAGGCGCATTCATAACCTTCTTCAATCTTGCGGAAATAGGCGACCAAATCCTCTGGGGAATCGGAACCGTCCGCCATCATGACGGCGACGGCCTCGCCCTGGACGTGAGCGAGGCCATTACGGATAGCCATCCCGAAGCCGTGACGGCCTTTGTTCTGGACGACACGGACCTCGGGTCTCGCCGAAACCAGGGCATAGGCGATGTTCGAGGTTTGATCTTGACTCCCGTCGTCGACCACGATGATCTCGTGTTCGATGTGCTCTCTCAGCAAAGCATCCGAGACGGTCGTTAACGTTTCGGAGATGCAACCCTCTTCGTTGCGGGCCGGGATGACAACCGACAGTTTCATATTGTGCAGGCGCGGACCTCACCCAATTATGGCAGCCACCGGGACGAGCCGCCACCTGGTCAGGCAAAACTGGAAGTCTTGCGATGTGAGTTTGGAATCAATATAAAAGTTGACATCTACACACGCATGTTTTATATTGGTCTCAGGTTCAATAGGAGGATAACGACTATGCCACTGATGAAATACAATCCCTTTAACGTTGAGCTTGAGGATTTTCCGGCCGGTTTGCGCCTGTTCCAGGACTCCGTCTCCCGGCTTCTGAGCGACACGACCTCGCGGCCGTGGACGCCTGCCGTCGACATATTTGAAACCGAGAACGAATTGGTTTTGAAGGCCGACGTTCCGGAAGTCGACCCCAAGAACGTGCAGATTAAGCTTGAGAACGGGATCTTAACCCTACAAGGCGAGCGTCGCTTTGAGCAGGAGAAGAATGGGAAAGGGTATCACCGGATCGAACGTGGGTACGGCTCGTTTGTTCGCGTGTTCACGCTGCCGGATACGGTAGATGCCGAAAAGGTTAAGGCCGACTATAAGAACGGCGTGTTGACTGTGACGTTTCCGAAGAAGGAAGTAGCCAAGCCGAAGACCGTCGAAATTCAGGTCAACGCCAACTAAACCAGAGCAGATTTCAACTTTTCTTAAGCGCGGATTGCGGACGTAGGGTCCGGTCCGCGCTTTTTCTGTTTACAATAGTCCGCGGGCATCTTGATGGGATTTGGAGTCATTCGGGTTTGCATAATAGCACTGGCGGCTACGGGGGCAGTGGCGCAGGAGACCGTAATGGAACAATTACACATTGATTCGTTCACGGTTGTCGGATTGACGGCCAGGACTTCGAACGCCAAAGAGGCTTCCGGGAACGGTGTTATCGGCGGATTGTGGGCGCGCTTCCGAAAAGACGGGTTGCTCGACCGGATCAAGCATCGCGCGGATAGCCACATCGTAGCCGTCTACAGCGAATATGAGAGCGACAAAGACGGTGAGTACACATATACGCTCGGGTCGAAGGTGACTTCGGCCAAAGATGTGCCGGCGGAGATGGTTGCACGGCGGACGGATTCAGGGGAATACGGGATCTTCACCGCCCAAGGTGGACCGGCGATACAGCTGGTAATGGGTTTGTGGCAGCGGATCTGGTCGCTCGAGAAGTCGCCCCGTCTACGACGAGCGTATAGGACCGATTTCGAGATTTATTTGAATCCGGATGCTGAGGATGCGGGTCAGAAGGTGGATGTATATATAGGACTGAAGCGACCGTAAGTACTACCGGGCTAAAGCCATAGGTTTGTACACTGGAAGCGGAATGTCAGCAGGATTTCGGCCCACGGGAATGGCAGCGGTCCTGCTGATGGCTATTGCGGCTCAACCGATAAGCGGGTACTCGCTGCTAACGCACGAGGCGATCATCGACTCACTTTGGGATGTAAGCTTGAAACCGGCAATTCTTGGGCGGTTTCCTCAAGCCACCCGCGATCAACTAAAGGAAGCGCATGGGTTTGCGTACGGCGGGGCGGTCCTTCAGGATTTGGGCTACTATCCGCGAGGAAACAAATTCTTCAGTGATTTGACTCATTATGTCCGGACCGGGCAATTTGTCGAGACGCTGATTAAAGATGCCAGCACGCCGGATGAATATGCGTTTGCCCTGGGTGCGCTGACTCACTATTATGGCGACACGATCGGGCACAGCGAAGCCACCAATATTGCTGAGCCGGAGATGTATCCACGTCTGCGGCGGCGTTTCGGGCAGGTGATCTATTACGATCAGAATCCGTCGGTTCACGTCAGAACAGAGTTCAGTTTCGACGTTCTCGAGGTTGCGAAGGGCAACTTTGCCCCCCAGGCATATCACGATTTCATAGGCTTCAACGTAGCGATTCCCCTGTTGACACGCGTGATGCGCGAGACGTACGGGATTGAGCTCACCTCATTGTTCCCGCATCTGGATCTCTCACTAGGTTCGTTTCGTTATTCCGTCAGTAAGGCGATACCGACTGCTACACGAATAGCCTGGGCGCAACGTCGGGACGAGATTCAGCGTTCGTCGCCAGGTACGACGAGGCGGCGGTTTGAATATACGATGAGCCGGTCGAGTTACGAACGGAACTGGGGCAAACAATATGACCGTCCTACGTTCCTCGATCGTTTTCTAGGAGTGCTCTTGCGTCTCCTTCCGTCGATCGGACACTTGGCCGATCTTCGTTTAAAGATGCCGGATGCGCGCATAGAGAATCTGTTTATGAAGAGTTTCACGAATGCGGTGGGCGCGTGCCGTCAGGGCCAGTCCGGAGTACAGCTTGAAAATAAGAACCTGGATACAGGAACATTCACCGGCCCGGGACAGTATCCGTTGAATGACCGGGCACATGCCGAGCTACTGCATTTATTGGCGCAAAACAACTTTGCGGGAATTCCGGTTGGAATGCGGGCGGAGTTGCTGGAGTTTTATCGCGATCCCAATGCATCAATTGATACTAAGAAAAACGCTCGACAGTGGGCGCAAGTGCGTGTCGAGATCGATCGGCTAAAACAAGTCCCAGAACGGACGGCTCAGTCTGGACTCTAAGTAATCGCGCAAAACGCTCTCGACGTGGCCGCCCCGAATGCCGTTCTGAGCGACATATATCTACTCCGCCGGCAACATAATGGCCGGATCGATCCGAGCCCCGCCCGCACCATTGCGGGTACCGCAGCCAGCACCGCCGCACCGAAGATCGTCAACGCTGGAAGCGTCAACATACCAGAATCTCTCACGTTGACCTCATAGAGCAGCGACTCGATAGTTTGCACCGACAGCATCTGCCGCCATCCGAACGCGATATCGGCCGGCAGGAGATCGATCCACGCGATCATCCGTAATTTCCACCCTTTGCGCTATTTTAGCCACTTAACGCTGGTCGGGGTTGCGGCTTCGCAGCCCATGGTAGCGGTAACGCCGGAGGCGATATCGGCGCAGGCATTGGTGATACCCCCGCGCAGAGCAGATTGTTCGCTCTTGCCGGTAACGATCTTACAACTGGACTGGCCGCCGTAGGTCATACAGACCTGAACTCGATAAAGCTTGCCGGACATGGTGGAGTAGGCGATCAACGCGACGATGCCGATCACGAAGAGCGCGATGATGATACCGACTTTATTCAATTAGTGAAGCCGCCTCGTTCATGGATGGATAGCGTGATCCCTCGACCAGATCATTCCCCATATTCCGGAATTTAGAATAACGTTCCGCGATGAGTTCGGCAGGAGTCTTGTTCTTGAGATCGCGAAGGGCTTCGAGGAGGGCCCTACGCAAGGCTTCCGCGGCTGCTTCGGGGTTCGCCTGAGCGCCTTCCGGCGGTTCGGGGATGATGCCGTCGATCAACCCGAGTGGTAGAAGGTCCTGGGCAGTGAGTTTCAGAGCGGCGGCAGCGAGCGGAGCCTTGCCAGAGTCGCGCCAAATTATGGCCGCGCAGCTTTCTGGAGAGATCACGCTGTAATAAGCGTTCTCCAGCATGTAGACTCGATTGGCAACTCCGAGACCGAGCGCGCCTCCGCTGCCTCCTTCGCCGAGCACCACGGCGATAACCGGGCAGGTGAGCCGCGACATTTCCCGTAAATTGTAAGCAATGGCTTCGGCCTGGCCGCGTTCTTCGGCGTCAATACCGGGATAAGCCCCTACGGTATCGATAAACGTGATGACGGGCCGCTTGAACTTGGCAGCGAGCTGCATGAGGCGCATGGCCTTGCGGTAGCCTTCGGGCTTGGGCATTCCGAAGTTGCGCAGAAGTTTTTCCTTGGTATCGCGACCTTTTTGCTGGCTGACGATCATTACGGGCATCCCTTCGAAATGCCCGAAGCCGGCAATGATGGATTTATCGTCGGCGAAGAAACGATCGCCATGCAGCTCTTCGAAGCCGGCGATCAGTCGATCGATGTAATCGCGCGACTGAGGACGCTTGGGATGGCGCGCAAGCTGCACGCGCAGCCAGCTTGGATTCGATTGCGCCGGATCCACGGGGTCGGCCGTCGGCGGATCGGGCGGAGTCATATCGCCAGCTTGGTCTTCATCCATAATCACGTTGCCAAAATCTCCATGGACTCGGGTCCGCAGATTTTCTCTATCTCAGCACGAAATTCGCGGTCGGGCCGGACTTTCGTCATTACGTCCATGATGACCGAGAAGTCGCGGGGTTTCTCGAGGCGCAGACGCACTTCAGTGTTGCCGCTTTTGCGAACGAACAGCTCGTTGAGGGCGTTCGCCTTCTCAGTTGATGTCTCATCCTTTAGCCATATGCGTATCGAAATCAGCGACGGGAGATCGACACGGGCATCTTCGAGACGCACCATTTCCTGTATGTTCAGCTTGGGAGGGGCACCCTCCTCCGGGAGGATGGAGGCGCGCAGAAACACGGGCGCATCTTCATTGAGAGCGGGAAGCAAATCCTCATAGCGGGGAGCGAAGACCATGCAATCGGCTGTTCCGCGGCTATCGTCGAGCTTGCAGGCGGCCCAGTACTTGCCATCGCGATTAGTTTTGCGGACGATACCAGTGAGGATGCCACACAGACTGACCGGCACGCCTCTTTCGAGCCCTTCGAGCTTGTCGGTGAAATGAGTGGCCAAGTCGGCGACCTTTTCGTGGAACCGGTCGAGCGGATGTCCGGAGACATAGATGCCAAGCATTTCCTTTTCGCCGGCGAGCTTCTGCTCCATGGTCCAATCGGGAAGTTTCGCGAGAGGAAACTCATGTTTTTGTTCCTCGGCGATGAAGCCAAAGAGGCCGTGCTGGCCCATGGCCCGATCGCGGGAGGCACGCAGGCCGGACTCGAGAGCGCGGTCGAGTGCTTCTGTTAATTGTGCTCGATTGGCATTGGTGGAATCGAGGGCGCCCGATTTGATGAGGCTTTCGACGACTCGGCGATTCACGGCGCTTAGGTTGACGCGTTCACAGAAGTTATAGATGGAGGTGAACGGGCCGCCTTCGAGCCGAGCGGCAACGATGGCTTCGACCGCGCCCTGGCCGATGTTCTTCACTGCACCTAGTCCGAACCGGATGGCATCGCCGGCGGGCGTGAAATGCAGGTCGCTTTGATTCGCATCGGGCGGAAGTACGCGAATACCCATCTCGCGGCACTCATTGATATACTTAACCATTTTGTCCATGTTGCCGGCTTCGGAGGTGAGCAGCGCGGACATGAACTCGACCGCATAATGGGCTTTGAGATAGGCGGTGACGTAGGCGAGATACGCGTAAGCAGCGGAGTGCGATTTGTTGAAGCCGTAGCCGGCGAACTGCTCCATTAAATCGAAGATCTTGGCGATCTTCTTCGCGGGATGGCCACGCTCGGCAGCACCGATGATGAAGCGTTCGCGCTGTTTCGCCATTTCGGAAGCGCTTTTCTTGCCCATGGCGCGACGGAGAATGTCTGCTTCGCCGAGCGAATAGCCGGCAATGCGGTTCGAGATCTGCATCACCTGTTCCTGATACAAAATGACGCCGTAAGTCTCTTCGAGCATTTCTTTGAGTTCCGGCAGTTCATAGACGATGGGCTTGCGTCCATGTTTGCGGTCGATGAAATCCGGAATCATCCCGCCTTGGATGGGTCCAGGACGATAGAGGGCGTTCAATGCACAGAGATCTTCGATGCGGTTGGGCTGATAGCGACGCAGAATGTCCTGCATGCCGGAGGATTCAAACTGAAAGACGCCGCTAGTGAACCCGTTGCTGAAGATCTTTTCGTAGGTCTCCTTATCGTCGGGCGGCAGATCCTCAATGACCACGTTTTCACCGCGGTATTTCTGAATTAACTTCAGGGCATGTTCAATGATGGTTAGGGTGGTCAGGCCCAGGAAGTCCATCTTCAAGAGGCCAAGCTTTTCGAGGCCCAGCATGTCGTACTGGGTGACGATTTCCTGTTTGTTGGTTACGTAGAGGGGAACGAGTTCGCGCAGCGGGACAGACGAGATGACCACTCCGGCAGCGTGCATCCCGGCATTGCGCGCCATGCCCTCGAGTTTTACGGCAACATCCAAGACTTCTTTGACCCGTATTTCTTTGCTGGCGAGGTCTTTGAGTTCGGGGTCCTCCATTGCTTTTTCAAGCTTGATGTTGAGTTGCTTGGGGACCAGCTTGGAAATGCGGTCGACCTCAGCGAAGCTCATATCGAGGACGCGGCCGACATCTTTAATAGCGGCCTTGGTGGCGAGCGTGCCGAAGGTGATGATCTGAGCTACTTGCTCGCGGCCATATTTTTCGGTGACGTATTGAATGACTTCGCCGCGGCGGTTGGTGCAGAAGTCGACGTCGATATCGGGCATGCTGATACGCTCCGGATTCAGGAAGCGTTCAAACAGCAGTCCGTATTCGAGCGGGTCGACGTCGGTGATCTCCATGGCATAGCTGACGAGGCTGCCGGCGGCGGATCCGCGACCGGGGCCGACGGGGATGCCTCGCGATTTGGCATAGCGAATGAAATCCCAAACGATGAGAAAGTAGCCGGAGAACTTCATCTGCTGGATCATGCGGATCTCACGCTCCAGGCGCTCGACGTATTCCGGCAGATCAAATTTTAGGCGGCCACTTTTGCGCAGCGCTTCGAGGCGAGGGCGACGCTTCTCAAACCCTTCACGGGCCACATAAGCGAAGTAGGTGTCCGCTGTGTGCTCAGCGGGGACGTCGAAGCGGGGGAACGGATCTTTTACCTTTTCGAGCTTGACGTGGCAGCGTTGCGCGATGTCCCAGGTGCGGTCGAGGGCGTCTTCCACCTCGCCGAAGAGCTTCATCATCTCGTCGCGGGTCTTGATGAAGAATTCGGGAGTACTGAACCGCATACGATTCGGGTCGGACATGGTCTTCCCGGTCTGGATGCAGAGCAAAATCTCGTGCGCTTTGACGTCGTCATAGGTCAAATAGTGCGCATCATTGGTTGCCACGAGCGGAATGCCGGTTTCCGAAGCGAGGCGGCGGACCTCAGGCATGACGACCTTGTCCTGATCGAGACCGTGGTCCTGCATCTCCAAGAAAAAGCTGTTCTTCCCGAATACGTCGGTATATTCGTTGGCGAGCGACCGGGCATCATCGTAGCGGCCGGCCATGAGGGTCTCATTAATGTCACCGCGAAGGCAGGCGGACAGAGCGATTAGACCTTTAGAGTGACGCGCCAGCAGATCCTTATCGATACGCGGTTTGTAGTAGAAGCCATCGAGATAGCCAGTCGAGACGAGTTGGGTGAGATTTTTGTATCCCTCCTGCGTTTCGCACAACAGGACCAGGTGGTTGTAGCGGTCATTTTCAGATCTCCGTTTGTGATCGCCTTGTGAAACGTAGACCTCGCAGCCGATAACCGGGTGGATCTCATGGGCGGCGGCTTCGTTATAGAACTCTACTGCGCCAAAGAGGTTGCCGTGATCGGTCATGGCAATGGAGGGCATGCCCTGACGCTTTGCGATGGTCATCAGCTTCTTGATGTCGCAAGCGCCGTCGAGTAGGGAGTAATCGGTGTGACAGTGGAGGTGAACGAAGGGCCGATCGGACATGGGGACTACGTTTCAGTGTAGCGGGAACGGCCGACCGGCAGTGATTTCCACCTGCATTGCGTGAATTTACGATGACAGTGGCCCGGTTAGTACTTTGCGGAGCAAGGGTTTGTCGGACTCTTCATCGAATGTTCATGGCATTGTAACGGTCATCTCGTAACGTGGGTAGGCCTATGACCAAAATTCGCATTCTTTGCTTGTTATGCCTGACAGGAGTGGCATGGCAGCTTTGGGCCGCTGAACCTCCGGGATCGCTCCCTAATTCGACATCTGATAACTCTAACAAAATACAGACTGTAGCCCCGGACGACCTCCAGAAATTGAAGGAGAGAATCGCTCAGCAGGAGGAGGAGATCAAGAAGCTGCAAAAATCCGTGGAGGAACAGCAGCAGCTTTTGAATAGCGCCATCCAGAGCCAAATAATGCCCGCCGTAAAGCCGGTGGCTGCTTCGGGGGCTGCCGCGCCGAGCGCGTCGGGACCCGCCCAGCTAGTGCCGGTGACGAACATAGCGCATCCGGGACTGGCGCCCTCCGGCCGGTGGCAGAAGGCGACGACGGACCAATCGTCGCCGCTCTCGTTCAGTATCGGAGACACGACCTTCTCGCCCCTAGGATTTGTCGATTTCACCTTGTTTACGCGCTCGACGAATACGACCAGCGGCATTGGGACGGGCTTCGGCGGCATTCCGTTTAACAACACAGTCGCCGGCAAGTCGTCGGAATTGAATATGAGTCTGCAGAACTCCCGGTTGGGCTTCCGAGTCGACTCAAAGTTCATGGGCTACAAGATACTCGGATACGTAGAGACAGACTTTCTGGGTAATCAGCCGACGGGCATTTTCGTGACGAGCAATTCCGACGTCCTGCGCATGCGCAACGTTTTCGTGGATATACAAAAGGGTGCATTCGAAATCCTGGGCGGGCAAGACTGGAGCTTGGCGACGCCGAACCGCAAAGGTCTCTCTCCGTTGCCATCGGACATCTTCTATACGCAGAACATGGACACGAACTACCAGGCGGGGCTCGTTTGGGCTCGGCAACCGCAACTACGGATGGTCGCGCATCCGAGCGACAATTTCGCTATTGGCCTCTCGCTTGAGAATCCCGAACAGTACGCGAACACTTACGTAACCTTTCCTGCCGCGTACAGCACCACGCTGGGCAATGAATTTAATAACAACAGCAACACCTATTCAGCGATTAATACGTTCCCGGACGTCATTGTGAAGGCGGCCTTCGACGGCCATGCCGGAGAGAAGATCGAGCACATTGAAGCCGGCGGGATCGTCCGCGAATTCAAGGACACGCTGCCGACGGCGGCGAACGCGACGCTAGTCAACACAAACCGCCTGGTTGAAGCGAGCGGTGAAGTGAACGCAAATCTGGAAGTGATGAAGAACTTTCGCCTAATTGCGAACACGTTTTTTGGCGCGGGCAACGGCCGCTATGTTGGAACCGGTCTGGCGCCAGACGTGGTTGTTCATGCGGACGGTTCTCTATCGCCGGTCCACTCCTACTCGACGGTGGACGGGTTCGAAACGAACTTCACAAAGAACGATTTGATTTCGGTGCTGTACGGTGGCGCGTACTTTTCCCGTAACACGGCGATCGACGCGACGGGCAAGCCGATCGGGTTCGGCTTCAACGGCTCGACCGACAACCGCAACATCCAGGAAATCACTTTTGATTACCAGCACACCTTCTGGAAGAACCCGAACTACGGCGCTTTGACGCTGATCACGCAGTACTCGTATTTGCTGCGGCAGCCCTGGACCATCAACGGCCAAACGAGCGCACACACTAATATGGTGTGGCTCAATCTTCGCTATACGCTGCCTTAATCGCTGGCCGCGATCGCCGAGGGAGAGAATTAGAAACACGAAGGGGCGTCGGTCAAACCGGCGCCCTTTTCATTTGGACGACAGGCCTCACGCGCTGTGAAGTCCGATATGGAGGACTTGCTTGGCGTATTCGAAGCTGCGCTCCAGGTCATGAAGTTGTTGATATTCAAGGGCGGCCTTGAACTCGGGAGCGGGCGGCTGTCCCTCATAATCCTCGATAACCATATGGCCGGTGAAGGGCTGACCCTTTTTTGCGAGAGCCACAAAACGCGCAAAGTCCCTCGCCGGCATGTTCTGGAACGTTTTCCAGAAATCGGGTTCAAGGTAGGGAAGAATTTCAGGTGGCCGACCGGTGATGATCTCGAGGTGCAACGAAGAGCGGGGACAGAGTTGATCGAACTTCGCTATGAGTTCCTTCATATCCACGGCGCCGTCTCCGAGGGCGGTCCACTGCGCGGCCGCTCCGCGCGGGACTTCATACACGGCAGTGTCGCGGAAGTGCGCGGTTACCGTGTATGGTCCCAGGGTTTCAATTGTGGTGAGCGGATGCTCCATCAGGTATAGCGGGTTGCCGACGTCCAGGTTAGCGCCGGTGAAGTCCGTGCCACTCTCCTCGATCAATTGCTTCATCTGCTCGGCCTGCATGTCCTTATGGTTCTCGATGGCGATGGTGACACCGAGGTCGAGGGCCTTGGAACGCACGGACCTGAAGTTTTGAACGGTACGCTCCATTAACTGGTCCAGGGGCTTGTCGCCATAGCGATCCTTTTGGGTGCCCATGAAGCAACGCATGACCGTCGCGCCGACGGCGTGCGCAACGTTGAGGCCCTCTTCGAGGACTAGGCGCGCGCTTCCGCTAGAAGGGTTCCAGCTTTTCGAAAGTTCACAAATGCAGCCGATTCCGGCATCGATGCGGAGGCCCAGTTCACCCGCTCGGCGCTTCACTTTCTCGAGATCCGCCGGTTCGAGGCTTTCGTAAGACTCCAACCCCGAGAATTGGATGGCATCTAATTGGTGCCGCGCGGCGAAATCCAGATGCTGCAGAGCATTCCACTTCAGTGCGCGAACTGAGTACGAGTCATATCCAAGACGTATAGCCGCCATGCCCGTATGTTATCGAGGAATTGACCGGAGTGCCTAGAGGGCCGATGAACATTGGCTTTTGCGCAGAGAGGTCTTTGAGGAACTCGCGCAAAACGGGCACGGTGTCAAGCGCGCCGCCGCGCTCCTTGCTCTTGAGGAACGTATGCAAAACAGGTACTTCACATTTGTGCCTCCCTAAAAAAGAAAACGCCCCCGGAAACCCGGGGGCGATCAGTTTGGAATTTTGAAGCCTCCGATATACGGAGCCTCTGAGTGGTTACTTCTTCTTTTTGGCTGGGGCCTTCTTCGCGGCCTTCTTTGCAGCCTTCTTGGTTGCGTTCTTCATCGTTGTGATTCTCCCTAAACGTAAATTTGCAATCTATACAGATCGCAGCGTGATTCATATATAAGGTTGTTCGCAAGAGAAGTCAAGAAAAAAATCAACGTAGGGTCGCGTCGATCTCCCGGACGGGGCCGATAGGCGAACCAAACGCCGATCACCGAATATGTTTTTGCTAATTTGAGGCTCGCGCGGGCGGCTTGCGAGTACCGCAAATGCCCGCTACTATCGTTGCAGAAGATGATGTGGCGCCGCGGAGTTCGAGTCGGTGTTCCTGTGGCCGTCCTGTGCAGTCTGATAGCAGTCGAGGGTTGCGGGAGGAAGCTCAAGCCGGTGGCGCAGGCTCCCGCACCGATCCCGCAACACAGAGTGGCGGCGGTTCCGGTTACGGTTGGGCACGTTGAACAAGGGATTGCGAGTTGGTACGGCATTCCTTACCATGGCAGGGCCGCGGCGGACGGCGAGATCTACGATATGGAGACACTGGTCGCGGCGCATCGCACCATGCCCTTCAATACGTGGGTGCGGGTGACGAACCTTGCGAACAACAAGAGCGTGAACGTCCGCATCATTGATCGAGGACCCTTTGTAGCAGGACGGATCGTCGATCTTTCGAAAGCCGCTGCGCGGGACATTGATCTACTGGGTCCAGGTGTTGGGCAAGTGCGTCTGGAAGTGATTGCGGCTCCGGTGGACGTACCTTCAGGCGACTTCTACGGTGTGCAGGTTGGCGCTTACGGTTCGCTCGACAGGGCGGAGGCGATGCGGGCGGAGTATGCAGCACGCTTTGGGGGGACGGCGAGGATTGTGGTGAAGCAGGGTCCAACACCGTTGTGGCGCGTGGTGGTTGGGAAGGAACCGACGGCGGCAGCTGCGCAACAGATTGCCGAGGGACTTACGCCCGAATTGCATAACGTGTTTGTAGTGCGCCTCGATCCGGCTGAAGTTGACGCGAAGGGGATCGGCATTCCGCTGTCGCCGCCGCCCACGAGTATTGGGCCACCGAGTGCGGGCCCTCCAGCGAACACAACACCTGCGATAAATCCGACCACGTCACCCGCTGCTGATCCGCGTTAGGGGTGTGGCCCACGTTACTGGCGCGAGAGTTTTGACGACGCTCGACCACTATCTGGACGAGAACGGATTCCCATGAAGCCGCAACTTGCTCTGGACAACTCGCCGCTATCGACCCTGGTCGGCATGTCGCCTGGCATGAAGAATGTGCATCAGCAGGTTCAGCGCATGGCTCGTTGCCGTTTCCCTGTTTTGATTCTAGGCGAGACCGGAACGGGTAAAGAGGTCGTTGCGCGCGCGATCCACAATAGCGGAAAGGGTGGCCCGTTCGTTGTCGTGGACTGCTCGTCGCTAGTCGGGCCTCTGATGGAGAGTGAGTTGTTCGGTTATTCGCGGGGAGCATTCACAGGGGCGAATAATCAGAAATTGGGATTGCTCGACGCCGCGAACGGGGGCACCGCCTTCTTTGATGAAATCGGGGAGTTGCCGCTGGACCTGCAGATGAAGCTGCTCCGCGTTCTACAGGAGAAAGAGTTCCGTGCGGTAGGGGGACTAACGCAGCGAAGCTCGGACTTCCGGATCATTGCGGCTACGAACCGCGATCTGACGGAAGAGATAGAAAAGAAGCGGTTCCGGCAGGACCTTTACTATCGACTCGCCGTGATGCGCCTACGTTTGCCACCGCTTCGGGAGCGGCCAACTGACATCCCTGTCTTGATTTCTCACTTCCTCGAAAAACACGGCAGAGGGCATCGAGTACCGGAGGACGTGATGGACGTCCTAGTCCAGTATGAGTGGCCAGGTAATGTGCGCCAGCTGGAACATTCAGTGCAGCAGATGGTAGCAATGAATTCAGGGCCGTGGATTGGGATGGGCGACTTGCCATCGGCGATCCTGAACCGTCTGAGTGAAGGACGGGCAGACCATCTGGCAACGCCCTTATCGCCGTTCACGACCGACTCGGCTCATCCAGGAGTAAGTCCAATAAGTCCAATTGAGGGCGGTTTTACCGAGTTCGGGCGCGGAATCCTGCCGCTCGCCGAGGTTGAACGTAGAGCCATCCTTAGCACTATTGAATATACGAAAGGCGACCGCACGGTGGCTGCTGCCATGTTGGGGATCGGGCGGACCACTCTGTACCGCAAATTGAAGCAATACGGGTTGTGACGTTCTGCTGAGCTCACTGCGCAGGCGTTGCCGGTAAACTTGGGAGCGTGCGCATTGCGCTCGACGCAACCTACAGTGTGGATCCCCGCCCGTCTGGAATCGCGGTCTATTCACAGGAGCTGATGACGGGGCTTGCCGAACGGTACGCAACCGACGAGTTTGTGTTCGCGTATCGATGGAAGCAATTCCGCCGTGCTGCGCGCCCGGCCCGCAATAATGTTCAACGGCGATTGCTGCTGCCGCCGGTATCGGTGTTTCGAGCTGATGTCTTTCATGCGCTGAACCAGCGGCTGGATACAAGACTGGCGCGGCATACCATTTCCACTTTCCACGATCTTTTTGTAATGACGGCGGAGTATTCGTCGCCAGAGTTCCGAGCACGATTCACGGAGCAGGCGAAACGCGCAGCATCCAATTCGGACCGGATCGTTACGGTCTCGGAGTTCACGGCTCAACAGGTAAGTACGTTACTCGGATTCGAGCCTGGCCGCATACGAGTGATCCCGCACGGCGTGCGCGTTTGTAGGGGGCCTGAGGGACAGACGAGAGAGCGGATGATCTTGTTTGTGGGCGCACTGCAGGTGCGAAAAAACATTGTTCGCCTGGTGGAGGCGTTCGAACGTCTTCCGGTCGAATGGCGGCTGGTTCTGGCCGGATCGAATAATGGTTATGGGTCGGACGCAATCCTGAAGCGCATCGAGGCTAGCCCAGCTCGCGAGCGAATCGACGTCTTGGGTTACGTGGATGGGCCCAAACTGGATCGCCTCTACGCGCGGGCAGCGCTGTTCGCATTTCCATCGCTCGATGAAGGTTTTGGGATACCGGTGCTTGAAGCGATGGCTCATGGTACTCCGGTGGTGTCTTCCAGGCGGCCATCGATTCTAGAAGTCGCCGAGGGCGCCGCGCTGCTAGTCAATCCTGAGGATGTGGACCAGATCGAGAATGCGCTATCGAGTGTGATCGCCAATCCGGATTTGTCGAAGGACCTTTCGGTAAAAGGATTGACTCGCGCGCGACAGTTTAGTTGGGAACGGGCGGTGAAGGCTACTTACGATTTGTATCGGGAAATTCTGGACTGATCGGCGGGGGTTCAATTCCGGCCCTTACTACTTTTGTTCTTCATCTAGCGAGATCTTCAAAGCCCGAAGAAACTTCTGATCCTGCGTGGTCAGGCGAATCTTACCTGCAGACTCGTAGTGCACAGGGCGCGCCTCATCGCCCTCTGGAGTGCTCTCCTCGGAATCTTCACTGCCGTCGCGCTTGTTAAATCCGATAGTTGCTTCGAGTACCAGGAACACGTCATAACCGGCGCGCCTTATTTCGCCGATCGCGCCAGCAATACGATCCGAGTCAGAGAGTGATTCGTTGATAGCATTGCCGAGCTCCTGCATCAACTCCTTGAGTCTTTCGTCCAAATAGGCCCCTTCCTCGGGTTAATTTCAGAGTATCATCTTATACGCTTGTGGAAGAAACTTGCGTCAACTTCAGGTAATCCCGACGGGCTCAGATAAGTACTAGTTCGCGGGTCGCGAAAGTTTTGCTCAAGGCGCCTTTCAGCAGATTAATAACGTGCCTCAGTGTCTGTCTGCGGGCGCTCGTAAGCTTTAGTGGAATATTTGGCCGCCTCTTCCTGGGCCCCTGCAGTATTGTCATGGGTGCGGATGGCCATCTTATATTCATTGACGGCGCGATCACGCATGCCGGTCACATCGAAGATTTTGCCGAGATAAATATGCGACCAGACCTCAGTCCATTTTGGTTCCAAATCGCCGTTGATAGCGGCGCGGAACTCGTTGGCGGCTGTTTGGAAGTTGCTCTGCTTGAAAAATAGCTCGCCAATGCGGTAGTGGGCGAGCGAATTGTTTCTGTTCACGTCGAGTGCCTTCTGATATTCGCGCAGAGCATTAGCGTAGTCGTTCACCTGGACGAACTGCTCGCCCTTGCGGATGGCGACGGCGACCGTGATACTCGGGTCGATGCGGAGCAGAACGTGCTGCGGGTCGATGGTGACTTTGCGGGGCTTACCAAAGGTATCTATGCTGAACTCGGAAGAAGTACCCGTAACTTCGATTTTCTTATCTTCGGGATTTCCTTCCGTGTCAATGCGCAGGTCCACGGGCATGCGGAAGGTGTCGAGATCTTGAGTGATCTTGCCTGTTATGCGGAAGCCCTGGGCAGTGCGGAACACGGTGTACTCAATCTTAAAATCGGGAGAGCCGTTCGATTCCAGCCATTGCAGAAAGAAGTAACGCAGATCCTGACCCGAGACTTGCTCCATCACTTTGCGGAAATCTTCAGTGCTGACCGACTTGTAGGCGAATTGATCTGTAAAGGCCAGCAGACCTTTTTTGAAATTGGCATCCCCGACAACACTGCGGAGCATATTGAGCACCGCGGCTCCTCTGGCGGCAGTAAGCGCCCAGTATTCGGGGGAGTAGTCCTCTAGACGAGCGGCCTGCAGTACGGGAGGATCAGTGACCGTCAGCGCCTCGATATACGTGCTCTTCAACTCACCTTCCATTGCCGAAGGGCCCGCGGTGTGTTCGAGATAAAGCAACTGAGCAAATCGGGCCGAGCCGTTGATGAGCCAGAGATGGTTGCGCGATGTAGGTGAAACCAGCACGCCCCACCACTGACGCGCAACTTGGTCGGAAAGGACCCGCGTGTTGACCTGAGTGGTGATTGCACTGGGTGCAAGAAAGATCATGCCCGGCGATGAGTAACCATTGACTGCGCCATCTTCGGTTTCAACGATGGTCATGTTTGCTTGCGGCGCCAAACCGTATTCGGAGGTGAAAAAGGTCATCATCTTCCCGGTCTCATCTCCATAGGCCTGTGCGCAGGACTGCTTGTTCTCACGGAAATAGACCTGGCTGGTAATGCCTTGTGACGAAACCTTCACAGCATCACTTTTCACGATGGCCAAGCTGCCGGGGAAACTGGATTGCTTGTATTGAAAGATATAGACAGTGCGGTCATTGCCTGCTTGGTCTTGCTTAACATCGCCGCTGGCGAGGACCCGAAAGCCCGATGGCGTAGTGACGCGTAAGTCCGCCTCAAAGCGGTCGACTGTGTAGCCGCTGACGGGGAACCAACGAGCTGGATATAAAAGGTAGCCGTAATCCGGGTGCAGCGCGGCGAATTTAATCCCATAGACCGGAGAATCCTCATTGCCGGTGAGTTTGCCATCGTAGGTGAAGGCAACGTCGGCGGCCTTGCCGTGGGGAAGGGTGCTAGGAAAAGTCACATGAACCGTGAAGTCCTGCGCGTTCCGCGAGGACTGTAGCGTGGCGCCCGCGCCATCGACCACTTTCGACACCGTGAGTGCGTTATTGAGTTCGAAAGTTGCCTCATTGGTGTCATCAAGAGGGATGAAGTTGATCTTGACGGTTGCGGCAATCGATTGCGTGCGCGGATTAATATCGGCATCGATCGTATATTTCTGGATATTGATGCGGGGACTCTTCTCCTGCGCCCATGTACAGAACGCGAGGGCAAATAGGAGGGCCGTCCATTTCAGGCTGCGCATCATAAAGCTAATTCTTCTCCTGGGCTTTACTATTGTCGCGTGAAGCGATTGAGCTCACAATGAGGTCGGCGGCGTGGCGAAGGGGATCTCCGGTTGCGGTCAGCTTCGAGCGGACGGCCGCGAGACCGGCTCGCATTTGGCCGACGCGTTCGGGGTTGCCCAATAGGAGTGCCCCTTCCGAAGCGAGCGCTGCGGCAGTCATCTCGTTCTGAATGAGTTCAGGGACAATTTTTTGGCCTGCGATCAAATTGACCATGGAAAGGAAAGGAACCTTGACGAGCCTACGGCCGGCCCACCACGTCAGGTGGCTGACTTTATAGAAGGTAACCATGGGCGTGCCTAGGATCGCGGCCTCCACTGTGACCGTTCCGCTGGCAGCCAAGGCAAGGCTGGAGTGGCCGATGCAGTCCCAGGTCTCGTTCTCAATGACTTGGATGGATCGCGCCTGAAAGCGTTCCCGGAAATTTGCTAAAGCGGCACGATTATAGAAGCCGTGCGGGGTGGCCAGGAGAAACGTCAGCGAGAATTCCCTTTGAAGAAGCTCCACGGCATCGAGCAGAACGGGCAGGTGCCGGTGTGCCTCACCGGTACGACTTCCAGGCAGCAACACGACGATAGGACGATCGGCGGGAAGGCTGTGGCGGGTGAGAAACTCCTGGCGGGTGAAACGCCGTTTTACGCCGTCAGCCAAAGGATGGCCGATGTAGGTGGCGTTGACTTGGCGGCGGCGGAACCACTCTTCTTCAAATGGAAAGAGGCAAAAGAGCTTGTCGACGCGGTCACGGATCGTCTTGACGCGTCCTTGGCGCCACGCCCAGACCTGTGGCGCGACTAAGTAAAAGACAGGAACTTGCAAAGCCTTGAGATGACGGGCTAGCCGGAGATGAAAATCGGGACTGTCAGTGAGGATGGCAGCGTCCGGAGGATACTTACGGGCGAAGGCAATTAGCTTGCGGTATTCCCCGTATATGCGGGGCAAATGCCCGATCACTTCGGCCAATCCGACGACCGCGAGCTTCGCGGAATCGATTATCGGACGAACACCCTGTTCCTGCAGACGCGGCCCGGCACATCCATAGAACTCAGCAGAAGCGTATCGATTCTGAAGGTGAGAAACGAGTCTAGCCGCGTACATATCGCCAGACGCTTCGCCGGCAGAAATCAGGAAGCGCACTTGTTTGGCTTCAGTGTAGCAGCGGGAAGAGGCGCGGCGCGGGACGGGACACGTGATCAGGGTACGCCGTGTGGGTTATGGTCTCATATCGTGTATGGCGCGCGAAGCCTGTCCCGGTCGAGGTACAGGGGTGCAGCAGACGCCTGGACTGGCTCTGTGTGCCTTAAACGCTCTGGTAGAATCGAGGTCGAACGTAGATGTCCAGTCAAAGAGAGCCGGTACCGACAGCCTCGGCTCAGTCCAGTATCGCCAGAGTCAGCGTTGGTCAATTCGCAGAACGATGCCGGGGGGAAGTAATTCCCCTGAGTAACACCTTTGGCTACTACTGCGCTTCGCTGCCGATGAGCGACGAGGTTCTGAAAGAGTATCTGGAGGAGCCGGTAGCGGCTTTGCCGCCCGAGATCGCGGCGATGCTGCCACGTATCTCACTCTTGCTGGTCCCTTATCTGGAACGTAGTGAGCGGACTCCCGCAAAAGCAAAGCGCAGTTCTGGACGGCGCCCTCCACTTGAGAAATTGGCGGACTTCGTGGTTACAGAACGTCCAGCAACAGGACGCCAGTCGTGGGCATCTGAGGTGAGCTTCGAAGATGAGACAGTCCTTGTCTTCGCACTCAAAGAGCAAGACGTGGCGGAGTATCATTACCGGCTTTATCGCCGGCTAGCCACGCTGGTTGTCGAGAAGTGGTCCCGGAATGCGGAGACCGCCTATGCCGAATTGATTCAAGAAGAATTGAACGCAGCCGTGCACGGCGAAGTGGATGACGAGAGCTGGCAGGCGAAGCAGAATTTATTGCGCCGGCAGAACGGCCCAGCGAAGCGAGGCAGCCCGCTCTTCACAACTTACCTTAGACAATCATTTGTTGACACGTTAACTCTGTATCTGCACGGCATCTGCTGCGATATCGACGTGGAGACGGGTCCGCGGCAACTCCCCAGCCGCTATCTGCGGAAGCGACTCACACTGCTAAAAGCTTTGTATCCTCCGCCGAGCGGTTACGCTGTATTTCCGGAAGATGCAGAACCAGGCGAGCGGACCGAACGTCCCCTGAACTGAGCTACCCGGCGTTCGGCCGCAACGGCCCGCGCTGGATAGGGCGACTCTTGCAGCTGCGAACTTGGCAATTCAAAGAATCGCCTTCTGCAGCAATTGGATGCATCCTTCCCGCGCGCGATGCCCTATTTCATTGGGAGTGCCAACACATCCAGGGCATCCGTTTTGGCAGGAGCATCCGCGCGCTAGCGTTAGTGCATTGGTCAGCAACTCGACTCGGCGTTGGAACAAAGGATGGCTCAAACCTATACCGCCAGGATAATTATCATAAAGCACCAAGTCTGGTTCGAACAGATCCTGACGCTCTAGACTCTCGTCTAGGACCGTGACCGCGAGGTCTCTTGGATCGGTAAGTAGCATCACACTGCCTATGGTCCTTAAGACGTTCGCAAGAGCGCGGAGCATGTCTTGCAGGTCTGACTTGGTATAGCCGCTAAACGAAGTAAAGAAAGCGGAGGAGAAGTGAAGCCAGAATGCTGTTGTATGCATTTCCTGCTCCGGCAGCTGCAGCAAGCCAGCCCCCACATTTTCAAGAGTGTAGAACTTTATCTTTTTAAAGCCTACAACCTGCCGCTTGACGCGAACTTCGCCGTGGTTCGCCGTAACTGTGTTCCCGGATTCGATTGGGATACTTTCAAATTCGGCGAGAGAACTAACTTGGGTGTAGACGATGGCATCGGTAAAATAGCCGGAGTCGACTTGGCGGACGAATGCTTTGCGTCCATCGAAATCGAGTTTTTCAACTTGGAATTGTTTGGCATCGTGCAAGTAGATTGCCTTTTCGTGTAGTGTTGATAGAGCGGAAGGGAAATCCACTTCGGCAATGGTGCGGTGATCGCCGGTGATATCCACCACGAGAAAGTTATCACTGCTAATCGAGCGCAAGCTTACCGTATCCGCTGGATAACTGTCGCTAACCCAATGCCACTGGCCGCCGGAGAGGCTAAGGAGATGCAGATCTTCGGCCAGGAACTTACATAACTTCTGCGTTTCGTGGCTCCCGAAAGTTTCGTCTTGAGCAATAGGTAGCTCGAAGGCAGCACACTTGAGATGGCTGAGCAGGATTTCTAAATTATCTGCATTGATGTGCGCTTGTTCTGGCGAAGAACCGAAGAAGTAATCGGGGTTCTCAATGACATATTGGTCGACGGGTGCGCTGGAGGCTACCAGAACAGCGATGGAGGGATCGAGGCGCCGCCCGGCACGGCCTACTCTCTGCCAGGTGGAAGCGATGCTCCCAGGATAGCCGGCCAGAACCACGGCATCGAGAGAGCCGATATCGACGCCGAGTTCGAGAGCACTCGTTGCAATTACAGCGCGTATTTGTCCATCGCGAAGGTCCCGCTCAATTCGGCGGCGTTCGTTGGGGAGATATCCGCCACGATAGCCACTGACCGATTCATGGGAAAAGGGCAGCTTGGAGCAGGCATCCTTAAGGTAAGTAGTGAGTACTTCGGTGGCGAGGCGGTTGTTGGCGAATACAAGTGTCTGTTGATCTTGACGAATCAGTTCGATGGCGATGCGGCGCGTCTCGTGCAAATAACTGCGCCGAATGCCGAGTTGCGGATTTACGACAGGTGGATTGTAGAAAAAGAAATATCGTTCACCGGAGGGCGCGCCGTTCTCCTGGACAACTTCGAAGGGCTGAGCCGTGATCCCCTCCGCGAGATCCTTCGGATTGGCGATGGTAGCTGAGCAGCATATGAATTGGGGGCGGACACCGTAGAAATCGCAAATTCGTTTCCATCGGCGCAGGATATTAGCGAGATGGCTGCCGTAGACGCCGCGGTAGTAATGAAGCTCGTCGATGACGAGATAGCGGAGGTTTTCAAATAGCTTGGCCCATTTCGTATGGTGCGGCAGGATGCCCGTGTGCAACATATCTGGGTTTGTAAGGACGACATTTGCACGATCACGGATGGCGCGGCGGGCGTCTTGCGGGGTATCGCCATCGTAGGTATGGCAAGAGATCACGCCGCCGAGAGCTTCGCTGAAGCGTTGCAATTCGATCCGCTGATCTTCGGCCAGAGCTTTGGTGGGAAATAGATAAATAGCGCGCGCTCCGGGCTGGGCCAGAATGGATTGCGCAACCGGAAGGTTATAGCAAAGCGTTTTGCCGCTGGCGGTAGGCGTGACCACAACCGCGTTCCGCCCAGCAAGCACGTGATCGACAGCGGCTGCCTGATGCACATAGAGATCCTCAATTCCGCGCTGTTTCAACGCAGCGCAGATGTTGGGATCTAAAGCCTCCGGAAAAGGCGCGTAGCGGGCGGGCTGAGCCGGC
>DATBEF010000046.1:0-1655 GCA_036269625.1 Bryobacteraceae bacterium
CCGTCGCGATCCGGCCGGGAAGTACAACGTTCACAGTAATGCCGTCGCGGGCGACTTCGCGCGAGAGCGTCTTCGACCATCCCAGCAACGAAAGCCGCAGAGCGTTCGAAATGGCGAGATTCGGAATGGGCACCAGAACGCTACCGGACGCGCTGGTGATGATGCGGCCCCACTTGCGCTCCCGCATGCGGGGAAGCACACGATCGGTGATCGCAATGAGGCACAGGACCATCGCCTGGAACTGCTTGCTCCACAAAGCAGGATCTTGGCCCGCGGCTGGCGTGGGTGGAGGACCGCCGCTGTTGTTTACCAGGATGTCCACCGGCCCGAATACTTTCTCGATTTCCGCCACTCGCGCATCGATAATCGATAAATCGGAGATGTCCCAGGTCAAAGCAAGGCCCTGCGAACCGAGGGACTCAATCTCTTGAACCGTCTGGTTCAATGTGGCGGCTGTACGTCCGGCAATGGCAACGCGCGCGCCCTCCCGCGCTAGGGCAAGTGCGATTCCTTTCCCCAATCCTCCTCCGCCGCCGAGGACGAGAGCCGTTTTTCCGCGTAATCCGAGGTCCATATGATCTCGGTTCTTTATAACAGGTGCGCTGTGGACGTTCGATAATCGAAGACAGAAATGCCACTAGACCATCAAATCGCCGAAGCTCTGTCTGCCGTCTCTACGGCTACGCTGACCACTGTCCTGCTAAAGAAAGGATTGCGCAATGTTTGGATGCGCGGAACACGCCCTTTGCGAACCGGGCAGACGCGTGTGGTCGGCCCGGCGTTCACGCTTCGCTTCATACCGGCGCGTGAGGATCTGGCAACGCCCGAATCCTGGTCGTCGCCGAAGTCGACGCGGGCCGCCATCGAAGCCATGCCGGAAGGCTGCATCGCCGTCGTGGATGCCATGGGTGTGACCCACGCCGGTATTTTTGGAGACATCCTGTGCGCCCGCATTCAGAAACGCAGCGTGTCCGCCTTGGTTACTGATGGTGTTGTGCGCGATATCGCCGGTGTCCTTGAGACGGGATTGCCGGTCTGGTGCCAAGGCGCGGCCGCACCCCCTTCCGTGGCTGGACTGACGTTTGTGAATTGGCAGGAACCCATCGGCTGCGGCGGCGTAGCGGTGTTCCCGGACGATGTAGTTGTTGCCGATACCGATGGCGCCGTAGTAATTCCCGCCGCCTTGCTGAACGACGTTGTTGCAACGGCAGTCGAACAGGAAAAGCTGGAAGCGTGGATCATGGGCGAGGTGCAGAACGGCGTGCCGCTTCCGGGCCTCTACCCGCCGAATGCCGAGAATAAAGCCCGCTACGAAGCATTCACGAAGGCACAGGTCGATAAAGGCTGAGAGTCACTGCATCGCGTGTACTAAATCGCCGGAAAGCGCCGTCGGACTCCAATATTTCTCGATATATTCCACGACTAACTCCACCCCCTGCTGATGACTTACATAAGGCGCGTCTTTAGGATTGTACATAGCATCGGTTAGATCGCGCAGCAGAATACAATGCACTCCCCACTTAGTCATTTGCTTTATGGCGAACGTGCGATTCAGAATACACATGTTCACGTGCACGCCGGCGTAGAAGACGGTCTCGATACCGCGCGAACGCACAAGGTTATAAATTTCCTGGCCATTATCCGAAATATAGTCT
>DATBEF010000047.1:0-2113 GCA_036269625.1 Bryobacteraceae bacterium
CCGTCGCGATCCGGCCGGGAAGTACAACGTTCACAGTAATGCCGTCGCGGGCGACTTCGCGCGAGAGCGTCTTCGACCATCCCAGCAACGAAAGCCGCAGAGCGTTCGAAATGGCGAGATTCGGAATGGGCACCAGAACGCCACCGGACGCGCTGGTGATAATGCGGCCCCACTTGCGCTCCCGCATGCGGGGAAGCACACGATCGGTGATCGCAATGAGGCACAGTACCATCGCCTGGAATTGCTTGCTCCACAAAGTAGAGTCTTGGCCCGCGGCTGGCGTGGGTGGCGGACCGCCGCTGTTGTTTACCAGGATGTCCACCGGCCCGAATACTTTCTCGACTTCCGCCACTCGATCATCGATCACCGATAAATCGGAGATGTCCCAGGTCAAAGCAAGGCCTTGCGAACCGAGGGACTCAATCTCTTGAACCGTCTGGTTCAATGTGGCGGCTGTACGTCCGGCAATGGCAACGCGCGCGCCCTCCCGCGCTAAGGCAAGTGCGATTCCTTTCCCCAATCCGCCTCCGCCGCCGAGGACGAGAGCCGTTTTTCCGCGTAATCCGAGGTCCATATGATCTCGGTTCTTTATAACAGGTGCGCCACCGGCGTTCGATAATCGAAGACAGAAATGCCACTAGACCATCAAATCGCCGAAGCTCTGTCTGCCGTCTCTACGGCTACGCTGACCACTATTCTATTGAAGAAGGGACTGCGCAATGTTTGGATGCGCGGAACACGCCCTTTGCGAACCGGGCAGACGCGTGTCGTAGGCCCGGCGTTCACGCTGCGCTTCATACCGGCGCGTGAAGATCTGGCAACGCCCGAATCCTGGTCGTCGCCGAAGTCGACGCGGGCCGCCATCGAAGTCATGCCGGAAGGCTGCATCGCCGTAGTGGATGCCATGGGTGTGACCCACGCCGGTATTTTTGGAGACATCCTGTGCGCCCGCATTCAGAAGCGCGGCGTGTCCGCCTTGGTTACTGATGGTGTTGTGCGCGATATCGCCGGTGTCCTTGAGACGGGATTGCCGGTCTGGTGCCAAGGCGCGGCCGCACCCCCTTCCGTGGCTGGACTGACGTTTGTGAATTGGCAGGAACCCATCAGCTGCGGCGGCGTAGCGGTGTTCCCGGACGATGTAGTTGTTGCCGATACCGATGGCGCCGTGGTAATTCCCGCAGCCTTGTTGAACGACGTTGTTGCAACGGCCGTCGAACAGGAAAAGCTGGAAGCTTGGATTATGGGCGAGGTGCAGAACGGCGTGCCGCTTCCCGGATTGTACCCGCCGAATGCCGAGAATAAAGCCCGCTACGAAGCATTCACGAAGGGACAGGTCAACAAAGGCTGAGAAATCACTGCAGCGCGCGAACTAAATCGCCGGAAAGCGCTGTCGGGCTCCAATATTTCTCGATATATTCCACGACTAACTCCACCCCCTGCTGATGACTTACATAAGGAGGGTCTTTGGGATTGTACATAGCATCGGTCAGATCGCGCAGCAGAATACAATGCATGCCGCCGGACCAATTAGACACTGTGCGTGCGAGGGTTCAAAACGTCATCGAGCCCGTGCGCGTCAAGTATCGATATGATGATGCCGGCCGGAGAGTAGAGACTCGCACGCAGTTCGGTTTGCCGAGCGATCAATTCAAAACGAGTTCTTACAACGAGCACGGGGAAGAGATTGCCGAAACCCGGATTCATTCCCACGCCTCTTACAACGTTTTGCGATGCCAATGCCGAAGAACAGCGCGAGGGAGCAGGCTGGCGAGCACAAAGCATCCATCAAAGAACTCACGCCACAGCGAGAATTCGAGGCGCATACGGAGTTCGAGCCAATGCTGCGAAATACCAGCAGTCAGAGAGGACCGAGTCCGGCCATGATGTGGCCAATGCCAAGATTAGAAGGTTAGAAGCTAGCGAACTGGACCGCTATTGCCCCTTCGCCTACTGCCGTATGCTGGAGGGGCTCATAGAGCGGCCATGACAGACGGATTACTCCTGCTCGCGGAATACCTTGGCGTAACTCTTGCCGTAAGGATAGAAGCGATCCTTCTCGCCGCGTTCCCAGGCAGATTTCATCTCCGGACCGGTGATGTCCCAATCCGGACGG
>DATBEF010000057.1:0-2240 GCA_036269625.1 Bryobacteraceae bacterium
TAAGCGCCCGATCAATATCGGCGATTCCCGGACCCTGGTCTTCAAAAGAGAGACGGAGTCCCCGCCGTCCGGAATTTTCCAACTGTTCGATCAACACGCTGCCGCCCCCGCCATGGACCAACGTGTTCCTGCCAATCTCGCTTGCCGCCGTGACAACCTTTGTCTGGTCGATCAGGCTGAGGCCGATTTCGACCGCCGAACCTCGAACTGCCTGGCGCACGATGACGACGTCCTCCTGCGACCGAATAGGCAGCCTAGCCTGCTTGGCTGTTGTCACCCGGTATGTCCTTCTGTCGGTCGAGCGACGCGCGCAGCAGAGCCATGCCCTTATCTACATTTAGGGCTGTGCGAATACCGGGCAGCGACAAACCAAGTTCGACCAAAGTGATAGCGACCGAGGGCTGCATTCCCACGACGACCGTTTCAGCGTCGAGAATGCGAGACATTGCTGCGATATTGCCGAGCATCCTACCGATGAAGGAGTCGACCATATCGAGGAAGGAGATATCAATGAGAACGCCTCGCGCTCCTGTACGTACGATTTTGCCGGTCAGGTCGTCCTGAAGCGCAAGCGCCAGGCGATCATGCATGTCCACCTGGATGGTGACCAGAAGGAAATCACCCACCTTGAGAATCGGAATGCTCTCCACGGGCGCGCCCTAAGCCTTCTCAGATCGACCGGTCGCGGTGGCGAGTCCATATCCGAGTTTCCGGAGCGCAAGCTGAAACGCATCGGCCAAAGTGGCCTTGGTGACCACATCCGAAAGATCGACACCGAGATGAATGATGGTCTGAGCGATCTGTGGCCGGATGCCGCTGATGATGCAATCCGCTCCCATCAACCGGGCTGCCGCAACCGTTTTCAATAGGTGCTGCGCGACCAGAGTATCCACGGTAGGAACGCCGGTGATATCGATGATCGCGATAGCCGCGCTATGACTGACCACCGCTTCCAGAAGATTCTGCATAACAATCTGGGTTCGCGCACTATCGAGCGTCCCGATCAGTGGAAGGGCCAGTATGTTGTCCCAGAGACGAACAACAGGAGTGGAAAGCTCGAGAAGTTCCTGCTGCTGTCTGCGAATGATCTCCTCCCGGGTCTTCTGGAAGACTTCCATAGTCTCCAGGCCCAGTCTGTCGAGAAGGTTCGTGGCACGCCAGATTTCGTCCGCAAAACCGTCCGAGTCGTTCCCGATTTCTTTGTAAAGGCGCGCAAATAGGAGCTGTTTAAAGGAAAAGACAAAGATGGCCGTTTCCGAGGGCGTAAACCCGTGCTCGGCGCGTTGGCGCGACAGGTCCTTAAGCAAATCCCGCATACTGTTCCATTCGGAGCGCGACAGGTCCGATGAGTTACCGAAACTGAGCCCCTGGCGCAGCGCCGCGAGAAAGCCTCGGGCGCTCTCCCGGAGTTGAACATCGCCGACCTCCCGGCCGCCGTCGGTAGCACTTCGCAGCAGATTCAACCATTCATCTAATAAGGCGCGTTCATCACGTTCGATCAAGGCGGAAATGCGCGATTCGGAACTAGGCGTACAGACCTCCTGTATGGACGGGCACTGCACAGTATGACATCACCGCGTTGCAGACGATGTACGGCAGTTGCCCGTGTTCGCATAAGACGCTTGCATCGCCACGTTCCAGATCTGGTAGAGATACCAGTCACTATAGCGGCCTGAATACGGCCTCCGCAGTTGTAGATTAAGCTAACGTGAATTCCTGCTCGGGAATTCCGGGACGACAACTACGGTACGCGTACTTCAGCATTGGAGGCGCGGCAAGGGTAGTTACGATCGCCATGCAAACAACCACCGCGTAGACGGATTTTTCGATCACGCCCAGGCTCAGTCCAATCTGCGCAACCACCATCCCCACCTCTCCGCGGGGGATCATTCCCACACCAACGCGCAGCATGTTAAGCCGGCCGAGCCTCGACGCACCAAGGCCGCAACCTATAAACTTGCTCAGCACCGCTACCGCGCAGATGACAACTGTAAGGCCCAAGGTGGCGCGATTAGCGAATACGGAAAGATCGAGGTGCAACCCGATGCCCGCGAGGAAAAAGGGGACAAGGAGTTCGGCGATGCCCTGAGCGAGATCGTGAACACGCCGGTCCACTGTCTCGGAGAGCGCCATGCCGGCAAGAAAGGCTCCTACTATCGCCGCTATTCCAACGAAAACGGCTAACACAGCCAGCGCAAAGAGAAGGACGAGGGCCAGATCGAATTGCCCCTCCTGGCTCG
>DATBEF010000062.1:0-6034 GCA_036269625.1 Bryobacteraceae bacterium
CATTACCAGGACGCATCGCGGCGAGCACAACTGATCACAAACGTGATCGAGAGCGCACGTAACGTCCCAGGCGTAGAAGCCGCTGGAATCACAACCGCCCTCCCGTTCACGGGCCAGGCCTGGGGCAACGATGTCGATTTCAAGGAAGCTCCCCAAACGGCAAAGGACCGGCCGAATGCGGATTGGAGATTCGTCAGTCCGGATTATTTCCGAGCGGCGGGTATGGCGCTTATCAGCGGACGTTTTTTGACGCGATCCGATTATGGCCACCCCCTGATTCTGATCTCAAGGCGTCTGGCGAACGCACTGCCGCGCGGGGTGAGTGCGGTGGGCGCACATGTCTACTGGACACCGGCGGGCTCGAAAGCGCCGATTTTGCACGAGGTGCTTGGCGTGGTTGAGGATGTGCGCGCCAGGCCGGAGGAAGAAGCGCCGTACATGGTGTATGTGCCGTACTGGGAATGGCCGCCCTGGGGGATTTCGCTGGTGGTGCGAACGAATGGCGACGTGCGCACTGTTGCGGCAACTCTTCAGCAACTCATCCGGCGAACCGACAGCCAGATCGCAATCCCCCACGTAGAGAGCCTGCGCGACATCCTAAATGAGTCGACAGCGGCACGGAGATTCGTTACGTCGCTCGGGTTGCTTTTCGCGCTCTCGGCGACGCTCTTAGCAGCCATTGGGTTATATGGTCTCCTTTCGCTATCGGCTTCGCAGCGAACCCGCGAGATTGGTGTCCGTATGGCACTCGGCGCGCAGACGAACGAAATCCTTCGCATGTTCCTGTGGGATGCGAGCATGCTTGCGCTGGCGGGACTAGGTTGCGGCGTGGCGTGTGCATGGGTTGTGACACGCTTGCTCCGAGCGTTTTTGTATGAAGTGAAGCCGACGGATCTCTGGACATTCGTTTCGGTGTGTGCCGGATTGCTGCTGGTAACGGCTCTGGCGAGCTATGCGCCGGCCCGGCGCGCGGCACGTATTGATCCGGTGACCGCGCTCAAATGGGAGTGACGGGAAAACTGGAGTTCAACTACCGGGCCAGCAGCCATGCGAGAACTTCCTCCGTGAAAACGGGCGAGTCCTTGCCCCACCATTTCGGACGGTCCGGATCAACTGTGAGACGTACCGCGTCCGGAACGCCCAGGAAAAGACTCGCCATGCCTTCAGCCATAACGACAACCCTTCCGCCACCCTCCACCTTCGCGCAGGCAGCATATGGCTGCGCGGGCTTACCGTCGCGATCCAGCTGGTAGGCGAACGGTATGCATGATTTGCGATTGCTCCGACAATGCCCGTGAAACCGGGTTTCCGGAAAGTGGCCCTTTGGCCGCGCAACACCTCAACCGGGCTTCGTGAGGTCTTAGTAAACGCTTATGGGGATTTACCCCTCTGCCAGCCTACCGCTCGCCGCTCTAGACTAGCGCGAAGCTGTCGCTCGAGGCCGTCGCAGCTTCGACGGAGAAGGGATTGCCGGCCTTGCCGGAACGTGGTCGCGTCGGCTGTGAACGAGACGCCGGGCGCTGCGGCCTTCGGGCCGATGATCCATCCGGCGGCCGGTCTCTGCCCTTCACATCCAGCGTTGACGAGGCCAGGGGACACTTGACCCGATAACAAGAGGGAAAAGAGAATCCAAGCGTAAGAATACCGGAATTTGCCGGAGCCGCCAAAAATTCGGAATACATGCCGAAATCTAGACTATGGGCAAGGTCGAGCAGCGATCAGATCGCATTGAATCGCGGCCAGACTGCGAAGAATCGGTGCATACCACGGACCTCGCTTGTAGCCATAAAAAATATAGAATACATTCCGAATTTGCTTGACAGCCCTGCCGGAGAGTGTTATTTTTTGATGCGGTTTAGCTGTTATCGCTTCACCTGGAGAGATTGGTATGAGGAAAGCGATTGTTTGCCGTTTTTTGCTCGTCGTTTGGTTGTTTCCTCTGGGACAAAACTTGCTCGCTCAGTCGTCCTCAGGCGGAAGCATCACTGGAACAGTGATGGACCCTTCCGGAGCCACCATTCCCAATGCATCGGTTGCCGTGAAGAACAACGGGACCGGAGTCACATCGGTGGGACGAACAACCTCAGCGGGCCAGTTTGTCTTTCCTGTTATTCCTGCCGGCGAATACACAATCACCATAGCCGCTCCCGGTTTCTCGCAATCGGTGATCACCGCAGTTACTGTTGCGCCAAATCAGACGACAACAGAATCCGTTCAGCTTCAGGTCGGCGCTAACCTTTCGAGAGTGGAAGTCCAGGCGTCAGCAGTGCATTTGGAGACCGAGACGGCTCAGCAAGCCACCAGCTTCGACCAGAAGACTTATGCCAATCTGCCTCTTGCCCTGGCCGGCGCTCCACGAAGCCCTACGGCTTTGTCGGACCTGATGCCGGGAGTCGCCGTGGCGCCCGCCAATAATTCCACCTTCAGCGAGCCTGGAGAAACGCAGATATTTTCCCAAACGGTAAACGGCGGTCAAACGCTGGCCTCGGAAGTCTACTATGACGGCGTCGCCCTGTTACAAACTAACGTCGCCGGCGACTATCGATACCAGCCGGTTCCCGTAGAGGCGATCTCGGAATTCACTTTGGTTCAGAATAATTTTTCCTCAGAGTATTCACGAACTCCTGGCGGCATAGTTTCACTGAATACTCGATCCGGCACGAACAAGTGGCGCGGCGAGGCGTACGAGTACAACGAAAACTCCGCGATGAATGCCGCCGGTCAATTCAATACGTCAGTTCCTGTTGAACGCCAGAATGAGTTCGGCGTCAGCTTCGGCGGCCCGATCCGCAAGGACAAAACTTTTATCTTTGGCTATTACTCCGGTTTCCGTTATACTGCTCAAAAGCCGGCGTTCTTAACCACTATTCCCACTGCTGCTATGGTCAAGGGCGACTTCAGCCACCTCACCGACGCCCAGGGCCACGTGATCCCGATTTACGATCCGACCACTACCAAGTTCGACCCCACTACCGGTTTGTACACGCGGCAGCAGCTTCAATGCAATGGCATTCTGAACGTCATTTGTCCGGGCCGGATTTCGAATGTAGCCAAGCAGTTTATCCCGTACATCCCCACTAACTACGCCAACGGTAACAACACCGCAAATTATCTGGGCGGAGGAATCACTTCCGACAGCTATAACCGGTACGGCGCAAAGCTGGATCACTATTTCAGCGAAAAGGATATTATCCATGCCTTCTTCGGGATCTCTCCGTATCACGTGCTCTACCCAACGGAGGTGTACAAGGATCCGTTTACGGGGATCGGCTTCGACGAGCCGGACGATTCCATGGTCGCGCGCTTTAGCGAAGACCATTCTTTCTCGCCTTCCGTTTTGAACCATTTCGCGATTGGCTATAACCGCGACAATGCTCTTTACACTGCCGAGCGCACGTTCTCTCACATTACGCTGGGGATTCAGAATATCCCGAACGTGACTCCCGCCTTCGGCCTCGGTCAATATGGTTCCGCCGGTTGGGGCGATCCCGGCCAAAATATCCGGGAAAACGGGTATGTCGCGAGCGACTTCGTTTCCCTGGTGAAGGGCCGCCATTCCCTGAAAATCGGGGGCGAAATCCGAAAATACGAAGACAACACGATTCCGATCTCGTCTTCGCAATTTAACTTCAGCACGGCGGAAACCGCCAATCCCAGTGCTCCCAACCCGGCCGATACAGGCAACGAATTTGCCAGCTTCCTGATTGGTGCCGTGGATAACGCCAGCCAGCAATACACACTGGATGAAATCACCGCGCACTTCTATTACCTCGGCATGTACCTTCAGGACGATTTCAAGGTCAACCGTAAACTGACACTGAACCTCGGGCTGCGCTACGACATCCCGTGGACCAGGAAAATAAAGAACAATATCTTTTCGAGCTTTCAGCCGGACTTCCCTAATCCCGGCGCCGGAAACATTCCAGGCGCTCTGGTTTTCGCTGGTAAGGGTTCCATCAACTGTAACTGCACCCGGTTCAGCGATACTCGCTTCAACCTGTTTCAGCCCCGGTTCGGGTTCGCTTATGGTCTGAACGACAGTACGGTCATTCGGGGCGGAGTGGGAGTCTTCGAAGGCTCTGCTGGCGATGTCCTGGAAAATGGAACTCGCAATGCCTTTACGGACGGCTTCAACGCGAATCCGAGTTTCAGTTCACCCGACGGAGGCATAACGCCAGCTTTCTACATCGACAACGGCTTCCCCCAATTTCCAAGACCGCCATTTCTAGACCCGACTCTCGATAATGGCTCCAATATCAACTATCTCGCGCGCGCCGATGGAACTCCGCCGCGCGTCATCTACTGGAACCTGGATGTGCAGCGCAGGCTTCCGGGGAATTTCCTGCTGGATATCGGGTATGTTGCGAATTCCGCCCGCCACATTTCCGGGGCGCTGGCGAATCCGAATCAATTGAACCCGGAGTCTCTATCGCTCGGGAACATACTCAACCAGCAATTCACTCCGGCGATTGGGCAGCAGTACAATGTCCCGCTGCCTTACCCGGGTTTCACGGGCACAGTAGCCCAGGCGTTGCGGCCATTCCCTCAGTACCTGAGCATCAACCAGCCCATGCAGACCTCGGGAAAGTCACACTACAATTCGCTCCAGGTGAAAATGCAACGCCAGTTCAGCTCCGGCCTGTCGGTGCTGCTCAGTTATACGTACGCGAACCTGATGACTACGTCGGAGTCGCAGCATCAATATCTGGATGCGAGCGGCGGCGCTCAAAACACATATGATTTGACTGGGGAGCTGACGCCATCGGCTTCACTTCCGCCGCATGTAGTGAATCTGGCTTATGTGTATGAATTACCTTTCGGGCACGGTAAGCGTTTCGATATCAAACCGGCTGTTGCGAATGCAATCCTCGGCGGTTGGCAGGTGTCGGCCATACAGCGGTATCAGTCCGGAACGCCCATGCATATTTCCATTCCCGAAGATCTTACTCACCCCGGCCCGCTGTACAACTATGATTTTCGGCCGGACCTCGTTCTCGGGCAGTCTCTAAAAGCGAACTGGACCGGGAAATTCGATCCCTCTAAGGACGTTTATCTGAATGCAGCCGCTTTTGCCACGCCCGCGCCGTTCACGTTGGGAAACGCCGCCCGCACCCTGCCGGTAAGGACCTTCGGCTATTACAACGAAGACGTGGGCCTCGCCAAACATTTCCGGTTCGGCGAGGTTTACGATCTAACGCTGCAAGGAAATGCGTTCAACATTTTTAACCGGACTGCATGGGGAGGGCCGGACACGTTTGGCCCTGGAACTAACCCCGATTTCGGTCACATAAACAGTCAGGCGAATACGCCGCGTGTGCTCCAGGTATCGCTTGATGTCAAGTTTTGAAGCTGAAATGTAAGTAAGCAGAGGCGTACGCTCTTGAATTGTGTAACATTAGCGGCCGCATTTTTGGCGCTGCTTTCCTCGGCTAAGACTGCTATAGCCGATCCGGTTCAGGAAGCCGCGCAGTGCGTCGCACACCGGCAACTGGCGCGCGCCGAGGAACTCATCGTGTCGCAGATGATGACCACGCCGCGCGATCCGGACTTACTTACCTTATTGGCGGAAGTGAGGTTGGATCAAAACCGCGGGCCGGAGGCGCTGGAGTTGATTGGGAACGCAGAACAACTAGGCGGCATCACCGCTTTACGCGCACAGCTCGAGGGTCTATGCCACCTGGCTGTGGGACGGCTGGAACCAGCTGAGAGATGTTTTCGCACCGCCATCCGACTCGATCCAAACTACGACGCCGCCCATTATTTCCTGGCGCGCCTGTTGTATAATCGAAACCGCTTCGACGAGGCAATTGCGGAGAGCAATAGAACAATCGACCTTTCTCCCGGCTTCGTCCGGGCTTATGAAAATCTGGGTCTTTGTTACGAGGGGATGCAGCAGCTCGATCAGGCCGAACGCTGGTACCTCGAAGCGATCCGGCGATCCTCGGCCGGCGGCCTTAAAACCGAATGGCCTAGGCTCGATTTGGCCACCATGCTCATTCACAACGACCGCCTGGCCGAGGCAAAGCCGTACATC